>JBOHYO010000100.1:0-6462 GCA_050737935.1 Rhodanobacteraceae bacterium | reverse complement strand
CACGAGCACGCGACGACGAGATGCCCCGAGCGCCCGCAACAGTGCCACTTCGTCGGTTTTGCGCCGGGCGTACTGATACGCGGCCAGCGCGATCGCGACGCCGGCGAGCAGGGCAGCGAGCAACGACGTCAGGCGCAGGAACGCACCGGCGCGGTCGAAAGCGGACCGCACGCGCTCCTGCGTCTTTTCCGGCGAGATGAGTTCCGCGCCTTGCGGCAGATTGGCCTTCGCCCACGCCTGCCACTGCCGTACGGCGGCGGGCGCGCCGGCCACCAGCAGCCGATGGCGCGCACGGCTGCCGGTGCCGAGCAGCCCGGCATCGCGTGCATCGGCGAGGCTCATCTGCGCGCGCGGCGCCAGCGCGAACAGCGCGCCGCCATCGGGCTCCGCGAGCAATTCCGCCGCGACCTTCAGCGTCTGGCCGCCCAGTTGCACCCGATCGCCTACCTTCAAGCCCAGCGACACCAACGCGCGATGGTCGAGATACACGCTGCCGGGCGCTGGGCCATGGCCGACATACTGGCGACCGGCGGCATTGGCGAGCGTCTCGGGGCCGCGCAGCGGCCAGTGCGGATCGACCGCGGCTACGCTCAGCAGTTGGCTGTGCCCACCGGCGAAGGCAACGCTCGGAAAGCTGGCGCCGGCACTGGTGGAAAGCCCCAACGCCTGCGCCCGCTGCGCGAAACTCGCCGGGAGCGGGGAGGGTGCCGACACGCCGCCATCGCCGCCGATCAGTTGCGCTGCGCCCGCGGCGACGCTTCCTTCGACGCGCTTCGTCAGGGTCGCCACGACGCCCAATGCAGTGACCGCCAGGACCAGCGCCAGGATCAGCGTGCGCAGTTCCGGCAGCCGCCATTCGCGGCGCAGCATCCGCCAGGCGAGGGCCACCAGGTTCATTCGGCGAGCCTGCCGTCGACCAGTTCGGCGGTTCGTGCGCAACGCTGCGCCAGCCGCGCCTCATGGGTGACCAGCACCAGCGTGGTGGCGTGCGCACGATTCAGCTCGAACATCAGGTCGCTGACCGCCGCGCCGGTGTGCAAGTCGAGATTGCCGGTCGGCTCATCGGCGAACAGCACGCGCGGTTCGTGGACGAACGCGCGCGCAAGCGCGACGCGCTGCTGTTCGCCGCCCGAAAGCTGGTACGGGTAATGGCCGCGCCGCCGGTCCAGCCCGACCGCATCGAGCGCCGCCCGGGCCCGCGCGCGGATGTCCGTGGCCGTCGCGAGTTCCAGCGGCAGCATCACGTTTTCCTCGGCGGTCAGCGCCGGCAACAAATGAAACGACTGGAACACGAAGCCGACCAGCCGCTGGCGCAGCGCCGCGCGCGCCTCTTCGTCGAGGATTGTCAGTTCGTGTCCGGCCAGCGCCACGCGGCCGCTGCTCGGCACGTCCAGGCCCGCGAGGAGCCCCAGCAACGTGGTCTTGCCCGAACCCGAGGCGCCGACGATGGCGAGGCTGTCGCCGCCGGCAAGTTCCAGCGAAACACCGCTGAGGATGTCGATGCGGCCCGCGGGGCCGTCGAGGTGCTTGCTGATATTCTCGGCTTGCACCATCGTTGGTTCGGAGCCGCCCATGCGCGCTTTCCTTTTCCTGTTGTTGTGTTGCGTGGCCGCACGCGTGGTCGCCGCGGCACCCCCGACCATCCTTGTGCTGGGTGATTCGCTGTCGGCCGCCCACAATATCCCGATCGATGCCGGCTGGGTGCACCTGCTGGATGCGCGGCTCGCAGCCATGACGCCGCCGCGCCGGCTGATCAACGCGAGCATCAGTGGCGAAACCACCCTGAGCGGCCGCGGGCGCCTGCCGGACTTGCTGCGACAATACCAGCCCGCGGTGGTGGTCCTGGAGCTTGGCGCCAACGACGGGTTGCAGGGGATGCCGCTTCAGCGGATCCGCGAGAACCTCGATGCCATGGTCGCGGCATGCCGCGATGCCGGCGCGAAGGTGCTGTTGCTGGGCATCGAGCTGCCGGTCAATTACGGGCCGCGTTATCGCGGCGGACTGCGTGCGATCTATGCCGACCTCGCCGGCAAATACCACACCGGACTGGTGCCGTTCCTGTTGCAGGGCGTCGCCCTGAAACCCGCCTTGATGCAGGCGGACGGCATGCACCCGACCGCCGCCGGCGAGCGCATCGTGTTCGACAACGTATGGCACGCGCTCTCGCCGATGCTGGGCATCAAGGAAGGCCCCGCTCATCCGACGTCCGTAGCGGCGCAGGGCGGTGAACGATCGCTCCGAAACGATCGATGCCGGAAAGGTAGCGTCGCGGATTGTAATTCGGATATCCGTTCGCGCTGAGCCCTTCGACCTTGCTCAGGACAGGCTACGCGGCCTCAAGGCCGCGGAGTCGAAGCGCCGCGTGACGGTCCTTCGACTTCGGCGCTTCGCCGCCTACGCTCAGGACGAACGGGAACCTCAGTGCAGCACTGCGGCCCGGACGGCGCGCATTGACCGGCGCCGTGACGCGACCGTACCATGGCTGGCCGGTTGCGGGTCCCGCTGCGCGGCGCGTTCCGGGGTATAGCTCAGTCTGGTAGAGCGCCAGCTTTGGGAGCTGGATGTCGTGGGTTCGAATCCCTCTGCCCCGACCATTGTTTGTGCGATCATCCTTGATCGCGGCTTCGGTTCGGCTCGTGACAAGAGTTCATTTTGTCGCGTTCTGCCGGGCCAGAACGCACTCCCTGTGCCGACTTTCCACAGCAGCCGCTTCGTTGGGATTGAGCGTGCCCGACTGGGATCGAAATGGCGCGCCCGACTGGAATCGAACCAGCAACCGTCGGCTTAGAAGGCCGATGCTCTATCCAATTGAGCTACGGGCGCGTTGCTGGACATTCTTGCAAGAAACCGTCCCTCGTGCGACTGTCCAGTCGGCATCCATGCCTCTCCTTACCCGCGGCGCGACAGGCCCCCGGACTGTCGCAAACGCCGCGTGCTCGCCCAGTCAGGCGTGCCACCGCATCGAATAACCGTCGTGTACCAGACACTCCGGCGGTCGTCGTTGGGCTTCGCTGTGCTCATCACCAACCTGCAGGAGCGCTCAACATCGACCTGCACGGATGTAGGTTGGGCTGATCCCGGATCTATTCCGGGAGAAGCGCAACAGCCGCAATCGGGATGGCAACGCAGCAGTGTTGCGACTGGGCCGAACCGCGCGTCGCTGCCATGCGCGACCATGAGCCGCGCTGCATCGATTTACTGGCCGGAGTAGGATTCATCGTCGCAGACACCTCGGGAGATCGCCATGCGGTTCATCGGTGCGTTGGTGGTGTGGATCATCATCGGGATCATTGCGTATTTCGTGGTTGCCTACACCGGCGCATATGCAGTGGGGGCGGACGTCCCGCATTGGGGCGTCACCAGGCAGGCGATCGGCTTCCTGCGCGAACATACGATCGAACGGCGGGCGTTGGGCATCCAGCCGCCGCCGCTCGACGACCCCGCATTGGTCAAGGAGGGGGCCGAACACTACGCCGAGATGTGTACGGGCTGCCATCTTGCGCCGGGCATGACCAGCAGCGAGCTGCGCGAAGGGCTGTATCCGAGGCCGCCGAACCTGACGCGTTTCGCGCCCGACCCCGCCGAGTCCTTCTGGATCATCAAGCATGGGCTCAAGATGACCGCGATGCCTGCGTGGGGCAAGAGCCACGACGACCAGAAAATCTGGGCGATGGTTGCCTTCCTCCAGAAGCAGCCGAAGATGAGCGCCAGCGAGTATCGTGCGCTGACCGCGAACGCTGCCGCGATGGAAGGCAGGGAGACGGAGCAGGCGCCTGCCGGCATGGCGATGCCGTCGTCGGCCTCGAGCACGCACTGAAAGGCCGGCCGGGGCGCTGCCGCCTCGTTGAAGCGACCCTTGACTCTGGACCATGGTCCAGAGTTTAAGATGGGCGCATGGACACACCTGCAAACCGGCCTACGCACCGGCCAACCACCAACCCGCACCTGACGATCGGCGTGGTCGCGCGCCGCGCCGGCGTCGGCATCGACACCATCCGCTACTACGAGCGCGAGGGATTGCTGCCGCCGCCGCTGCGGCGCGCCTCCGGCTACCGCGACTACGGCGATGACACCGTCGAGCGGCTGCGGTTCATCCGCCGTGCCAAGGACCTCGGCTTCACGCTGGAGGAAATCCGCGAGCTGCTCGCGCTGTCGTCGGACCGTGAGCGCGGTGTCCGCGACGTGAAGCGCCGCGCGGAAGTGCGGCTGGCCGGGATCGAGGAGCGCATCCACGAATTGCAGCGGGTGCGACGAGGCCTCAAGCAACTGATCGCCGCCTGCCCGGGCCACGGGCCACTCGAACATTGCCCGATCCTGCGCGCGCTGGGCGGGGAGGATCATCCATGAGCGCCCATCACGATCACGGCCATCACCATTCCCGCGACGGCGCCGCGCCGGAAGCGCATGCCGCGCATGCCGGCGCGCCCACCAGGCCCACCGCGCAAAGTGCCATTGACCCCGTCTGCGGCATGACGGTCGATCCGCGCACATCGAAGCATCGGGCCGTGCACGCCGGCCATACGTACCACTTCTGCTCCGCGGGTTGCCGCGAAAAATTCGTGGCCGAGCCGGAACGCTATCTCGCGTCTGATGGCGGCACGCAAAGCGCAACCGAAGCGAAGGTGCCGGCAGGCACCGTCTACACCTGCCCGATGCATCCCGAGGTACGCCAGATCGGCCCCGGCCACTGCCCGAAATGCGGGATGGCGCTCGAGCCGCTGCTGCCTGCCGCAGGCACCGAGGACGATGCCGACCTGCGCGCGATGGCGCGCCGCTTCTGGACGCTGGTCGCGCTCACGATTCCCGTATTCCTGCTGGCGATGGGCCCGCATCTGTTCGGCTGGCACCTGCCGTCGCCCTGGGGACAGATCGTGGGCTGGATCGAAGCGGTGCTCGCGACCGTCGTGGTGCTGTGGGGCGGGGCGCCGTTTTTCGCGCGCGGCTGGCGCTCGCTGAAGCCGTGGAATCCCAACATGTACACCTTGATCGCGCTGGGCACGGGCGTCGCCTGGGTGTACAGCGCGGTCGCGTTCCTCGCGCCCGGTCTGTTCCCGACCAGCTTTCATGATGCACACGGCGCGGTCGGCGTGTACTTCGAATCCGCCGCGGTGATCGTGACGCTGGTGACGATGGGCGACTTCCTGGAATTCCGGGCCCGTCGCCGCACCGGCTCCGCCTTGCGCGCGCTGCTCGACCTCGCGCCGAAGGTGGCGCGCCGGATCGCCCGCGACGGCGGCGAGGCTGATGTTCCGCTCGACGAGGTGCAGGCCGGCGACGTGTTGCGCGTGCGCCCCGGCGAGAGCGTGCCGGTGGACGGCGAGGTGATCGAAGGCACGAGCCACGTCGACGAATCGATGCTGACCGGGGAGGCGATGCCGGTCGCGAAGGCGCCGGGTGATCGCGTGACCGGCGGCACCGTCAACCAGGACGGTGCGCTGACGATGCGTGCCGACAAGGTCGGAGCCGAAAGCATGCTGTCCAGGATCGTCGAACTGGTGGCCCGCGCGCAGCGCAGCAAGGCGCCGCTGCAGCGGGTGGCCGACCGGGTCGCCGGCTGGTTTGTGCCCGCGGTGGTGGTGGTCGCGGTGATGGCGTTCATCGCATGGGCCGCGATCGGGCCGGATCCGAAATGGACGCATGCGCTGATCGCCGCAGTATCGGTGCTGATCATCGCCTGTCCATGCGCGCTCGGTCTCGCCACGCCGATTTCCATCATGGTCGCCAGCGGTCGTGGCGCCCATGCGGGCGTGCTGTTTCGCGATGCGACGGCGATCGAGGCGTTGCGCGAAGTCGACACGCTCGTCGTCGACAAGACCGGCACGCTGACCGAAGGGCGGCCGTCGTTGCAGGGCATCCATGCGCTCGCCGGCATTGACGAGGCACGGGTCCTGGCGATCGCTGCTGCGCTCGAGCGTCCCAGCGAACACCCGCTGGCGCAGGCGATCGTCATCGCGGCGGAAGGGTGCGGCGTCGCGATTCCGACGGTCGAGGATTTCCGGACCACAACGGGGCAGGGCGTGCGCGGGCGTGTGGAAGGACATGAGGTCCTGCTCGGCAACGCCGCATTGATGCGCGGGGCGGGCGTGTCACCGGATCAGGATGCGCAGACGCATGCCGACGCGTTGCGCCAGGATGGCGCGAGCGTGCTGCTGCTCGCGATCGATGGCGTGGCGGCGGCCTTGCTGGTCGTCGCGGATGCGGTGAAGTCCGACACGCCGCGGGCGCTTGCCGGCTTGCGCGCGGAAGGCCTGCGGATCGTGATGCTGACCGGCGACAACCGCGTCACCGCGCAGGCGGTCGCGCGCAAGCTCGGCATCGACGAAGTGCATGCGGACGTCTCGCCCGAGGACAAGGCTACGGTGGTCGAGCGCCTGCAGCGGGAGGGATGCCGTGTCGCGATGGCGGGCGATGGCATCAACGACGCGCCGGCGCTGGCCGCCGCGGATGTCGGCATTGCGATGG
>JBOHYO010000099.1:0-4926 GCA_050737935.1 Rhodanobacteraceae bacterium | reverse complement strand
ATAACAAACAGGGCTATTCATACGAGCCCTGGCACTGGTGCCATAGGCGCTGAACCCTGGCTAACGCTTGATCAGGCGAAACCTTGGCTGAGAAATCGAGCTGGGCCCAAAGCCTCCCGCCGCGCCTTGGGGTATGCCGCGCGCTGGGAACGCCCTGGGTAAGGCCACCGACAGATGTGGTCCGGCAGCTGTGGGCCTTTCAAAGCGGAGATCGAGCCGCGGTCGAGGGCGCACCCTTGCGCGCGATCACCGCAAAGCTCACGCCGCACGATATGCTCTGCATTGCCGCTTACCTGGCGACGCTGCCACCCTAGCGAGTCATGAAAAAGAGAGTTTCGCCCTGGTCATTGCTCCTGGTGCTGCTCGTCCCGCTCCTCGCGGCAGCCAAGCCTGTCTCGAGCCCGTATCTTTTCGTGTGGGCGATGGAAGCGAAGATTCCGCAAGGCTCCACGCAGATGCTCATGTCGCCCGATCTGCCTGCATGGCGCAGCAGTCAGGGATTGGGTAGGGATTTCCTCGCGGTGTTCGATGTCCGCCCGGGCGTGTCGTTCGGCAAACTCGTCGCGATGCTGCCGGTCGGCGATGCCGCGATGGCCCATCATACGAACTACGCCGAGCCTCCCAACGGCATCCTCTACGCGAATGACTGGATCGCGAACCGCACTTACGTGTTCGACCTCCGGGATCCTCGGCACCCGCGCCTCGTGCGCAAGCTCGGTAGCGTGGGCTCATACGGTTATCCGCACTCCTTCGCTGCCCTTCCCAACGGCGATACCCTCGCGACGTTTCAGTATTCAGGCGGGTTCAACCACGCCGCGGGTGGACTCGTGGAGTTCGATCCGCATGGGCGGGTGGTCAGGACCGCGTCTGCCGCGGTAGCCGGGCATCCCAACATCCGCCCCTACAGCCTGGCGGTCGTCGAGAAGCTCGATCGCCTCGTCACGGGCAGCGCGGATATGATGGGGGCGCAGGTGAGCCATGTAGTCCAGGTCTGGCGGCTCTCCGATCTGAAGCTGATCGACACCATGACGTTGCCGCCGCAAGCGGACTGGTTTTATGATACGGCGGCCGATGCATCCGAGCCTCGAGTGCTGTCGGACGGCAAGATGGTCATAGTGCCTACATTCAACTGCGGTCTCTTCCTGGCCGGGAATCTGGCGAGCGGCAATCCGACGCTGCAGCATGTCTACGACTTCGGTTACCGCACATGCGAAGTGCCGGTGGTCGCCGGTGACTATCTGGTGCAGACCATGCAGAGCGGTCACGCGATCGTCAGTCTGGACATGCACGATCCGGAGCATCCGCGCGAGGTCAGTCGCATCCTGCTGCCGCCGGACGAATATCCTCATTGGCTGGCGCTCGAGCCGGGCGCGGATCGCCTGGTCATTACCGGTCGCGGTGCGCTCGCGACGCGGGTACGGTTTGCAACCATCGATCGCCGCAGCGGAAAACTGACACTCGAGCCGGCGACGATCGATTTCACCCGCACGTGGCCGGATGGCTGGCACGGGAGCGCGATGCCGCATGGCGCCGTTTTCAGCAACCCTTGAGAGGAGAAGGCACATGAAAAAAGTGTTTGCGATTGTTGCGATAGTCGGTGTCAGTCTGTTTGCCGGCGGCGTTTGCGCGCAGTCGGTCTCGTCGCCTGCGGAGCAAGCCATACGACCTGCCATGGCGAAGATGTTCAAGGCCGCCAACGCGCACGACACCGATGCCTTCATGGCGACGATGGTGCATGGCCCAAGCCTGGTTTTCGCGATCAACGGCGAGGTCATCCATGGTTGGGACGCCCTGCACGCGCAACAACTGAAATGGTGGAACAACGGCAAGAGCGATGCGAAGTACGTACAGGATGGAGCGCCCGCATTCATGGCGCTCGGTCCGGATGTCGAAATCGTGACGTGGCCACTCGTGGGCAGCGGAACGGCCCACAGCGGCAAAGCCACCACCAGCGCCTTCGTCGTCACCTATGTCTGGCAACGACTGCCGCAAGGCTGGCGCATCGTGTACGGACATGAATCGTGGAAGAAGCCACCGGGTTGAGGTGATCGGTCGTCATTCCGACTTTCGCCGGGATGACGAACCCTCAATCGCTACGGGCGCCGAGCACGTCGTCCAGCGAACATGCACCCGCGGGTTTCCCGACAAGCCACGCCGCAGCATGCAACGCGCCGCGCGCGAAGATCGCTCGGTCGGTGGCGCGATGCGAGAGTTCAAGACGCTCGCCGGCCGTTGCGAGAATCGCGCTGTGTTCGCCGACGATGTCGCCGGCACGGATTGACGCGAAGCCGATCGCGCCTGCCGGGCGCGCGCCGACCTGCCCTTCGCGCGACAGCACCGCTACATCGTCGAATTGCTGCCCGCGCGCCTCGGCCGCGGCACGCCCCAACGCGAGCGCGGTGCCGGATGGGGCATCGGCCTTGCGCGCGTGATGCGCTTCGAGGATTTCGAGATCCCAGTCCGGAAGCGCCGCGGCGGCATCGCGCAATGCATGGGTCAGCACCGCGATTCCGAGGCTGAAATTGGCGGCGTGCAGCACGGGGATCTCGCGCGCTGCCTCGCCGAGCGCGGCGCGTTGCACCGCGCCCAGTCCAGTCGTGCCGCTGACGAACGCGACCCGATGTTCGCGACAATGCGCGAGCGCCGCATCGAAGCCGGCTGGCGTGCTGAAGTCGATCACGACGTCGAGGTCCGCGGCATCGCGCCATCCACCCGAAGCGTTGAGGCAAGCCGCCAGCTCGAAGCGCGCGTCGTCGTGCAACAGGGCCTGCAGTGCGCGGCCCATGCGGCCGTCAGCGCCATTGATGGCAAGACGAAGCAGGTCAGGCATGGCCGGAGGCCGGGAAAGGACAAGCGGTCAGCTTACAAGCCCAGCGTCCGCTCGCAAGTTCGAGTCCCAGGAACCAGAATCGAAATGGATTCCGGCTTTCGCCGGAGTGACGGCCGGGGCGTTGCCCCTGCTCTCGCAATCAACCCGTCATCCTGGACCAGAACTGCTTGACGTTATCCACGAATCCGCTGGACCGCGGCGAATGTTTCCTGGCTTCCTCGGCGTCAGCGAACGTCGCCTCGAACTGATCGAGCAGCTCGCGCTGGCGCTTGTCGAGCCGCACAGGCGTTTCCACCACCACGGTGCAGTAAAGGTCTCCAGTATTACGACTGCGGACGGATTTCACGCCTTGTCCGCGCAGCCGGAATTCCTGGCCGGTCTGCGTTTCCGGCGGCACGGTGATGGTGGTCGCGCCCCCGAGGACCGGCACTTCGATGGCGGCGCCCAGCGCCGCCTGCGCGAAGCGGATCGGCACCTCGCAGCGCAAGTGATCGCCTTCGCGCCGGAACACCGGATGCTCGCGCACGTGGATTTCGACGTACAGGTCGCCGGGCGTCACGCCGGACGGTCCTGCCTCGCCCTGACCCGCCAAGCGGATCCGATCACCATCGTCGACGCCCGCCGGCACCTTCACCGACAGGCTGCGCTCGTCCTCGAGCCGTCCTTCGCCCTGGCAGTGCCGGCACGGTGTCACCACGATCCGGCCCGCGCCGCCGCAGTGCGGGCAGGTCTGCTGGATCGAGAAGATGCCGTTCTGCATGCGCACGCGGCCATGGCCACCACAGGTGGCGCAGGTCGACACCTTGCCATCCTCGGAGCCGGTGCCATTGCAATGATGGCAGTTGACCATCGTCGGCACGCGAATCTGCTTGTCGATTCCGGCGACGGCCTCCTCGAGGTCGAGTTCGAGCACGTACCGCAGGTCCGAACCTCGCGCGCCACGCCGGCCGCCACCGAAGATGTCCGAAAAGATGTCGCCGAAGATATCGCCGACGTCGCCGAATGGCGCGCCGCCGCGCCGGCGTCCCGCACCGTTCTCGAACGCGGCATGGCCGTACTGGTCGTACAGTGCACGGCGCTCCCGGTCGCCCAGTATTTCCCACGCCTCCTTGGCTTCCTTGAACCGCTCCTGCGCGTCCGGATCGTCAGGGCAGCGGTCGGGATGGTTCTTCATCGCCAGCCGGCGAAAGGCTTTTTTCAGTTCCTCGTCGCCGGCGGTACGCCCGACACCGAGGATTTCGTAGTAGCAACGTTTCATGCGCGCAGTTAGGGTCAGTTGACGCTATGCCAAGCGAGCCGCGTTGCTTCCGCAGCGGTCGCCAGACGAGGCGCGCGCCGCTGCGCCATAGTGGTTCTATGGCCAAGGCGTGCACCGAGGGTTGGCGGCAGCTGCGGAGCAACCCTCCGGGCCGGGGCCATTTGCCCACATGGCTGCGTCATCGCTCGTCTATGTATCGACATACATCTTCCTCACTCTTCCTTGCCCTGCGGGCAAATGGCCGACGGCGCGGCCGTTTGGCATAGCGTCAACTGACCCTGAGTTCGAGGCGACGATCGGGCACGAACCACAAGGCTGCGATCACGCCGTAGATCACGCACGACAGTATGGGTTCAAAAAACGCCAACGCAATCCCGGCCAAGTAACCTATCGGCGAGACGATGATTTTCCAGTCACGCCGAAGTGCCGACGCAAGCACACTCTTCTCGCCCCCATTCGCGGCAATCAGGCTGCGCAACAGTGGTACCCAAGACAATGCGGCGAGCAGCAGCACGATGCCATACAGCGCGGTGGGCGCTGCCGCCGGAATGGGGTGCGATTCGTTCAACCAGCTCGTCGTGAACGGGAACAACGAAAGCCAGAACAGGAAGAACAAGTTCGCCCACAGAACCTTGCCATTGACGTGCGTGACCATCTGCAGCATGTGGTGGTGGTTGTTCCAGTAGATCCCGACGTAGGCGAAGCTCAGCACGTAACTGAGGAATACCGGAAGATCCGCGAGCAGCGCTGTCCACGTGGCTGCATGCGGCAGTTTCAGTTCCAGCACCATGATGGTGATGATCACGGCGATCACGCCATCGGTGAATGCCTCCATCCG
>JBOHYO010000098.1:0-4166 GCA_050737935.1 Rhodanobacteraceae bacterium | reverse complement strand
CTCAATTCGCTGTTCCACGCCGAGACCATGACAGGCCGGGACCATCACAAGGTATCCGCGCTGCCCGTCGACAAGGTGCTGCGCATCATGCAGCAGCGTGGCTACCACGTCGTGATGGACGCCGCGGCACTGCCCGCGGAAGCCGCGACCACGCCGTGAGCATGCCTCGCCGCCGGCCTCGGGAGAAAGCCGTCACAACTGTTGGTTATGCCACGTACCCGTCTTTTCATTGGTGGTCCGCGCCAGCCGGCAGGTAATCTCCTTCAGGCACGTCGGTGGGGCTGTGGACATCCGAAGGAAGGATTGCATGCGTGGCGAAGTGACCGGCCGGTGGGGTCCGCCTTACCTTTTGTACCTGGGCGCGGCGGCCGATGACTTGGCCATCAAGACGGCTCGTGGACTGGCCTACTGGCGGCCCGACTGGTGCGTGGGCGAGCATCGATACCCCGGCTGCAACCTGACCCTCGGTTTGCCCGACCTGGATTTTGCCGAGGCGAGGCGGGCGGGTGCCGACACGATGGTGATCGGGACCGCGAACGCGGGCGGCGTGATGGCGCCCGAAACCGAGGCCGACATCGTCGCCGCGCTCGACGCCGGCCTGAATGTGGTTTCCGGACTTCACCAGAAGCTGCGTGACAGTGCCGACATTGTGGCCGCGGCGACGCGCAACCGTCGCGTACTGTTCGACGCCCGCGAATTTACCCGCAAGATTCCGGTCGGAAACGGCCAGAAACGCGCCGGTCGACGCCTTCTGACGGTAGGCACCGACTGCTCGGTCGGCAAAATGTACACCTCGCTCGCGATCGAGCGCAGCATGCGCAAACGCGGGCTCATCGCGGATTTTCGCGCCACCGGCCAGACCGGCATCTTCATCGCGGGTGGCGGCATCCCGGTGGATTCGGTGATTGCCGATTTCATCTCGGGCGCGGCCGAGTGGCTTTCCCCCGCGCGTGAGGACGGCGGTTGGGACCTGATCGAAGGCCAGGGTTCGCTGTTCCATCCGTCGTACGCCGGGGTATCGCTTGGCCTGCTGCACGGATCGCAACCCGACGCGCTGGTGCTGTGCCACGAACCGGCGCGACCGCACATGCGCGGACTCCCCGGTTTCCCCCAGCCCGGCCTCAAGCAATGCCTCGATGCCAATCTCGCGGCCGCGCGCCTGACCAATCCGGCCGTGAAAGTGGTCGGGGTCGCGCTCAATACTTCCAGGCTCGCGGAACAGGAAGCGCTCGCCACGTGCCGCGAGATCGGCGACCAACTGGGGCTGCCTTGCGAAGACCCGGTCACGATGGGCGTCGAGGCCATCGTCGACAACCTGCTGGCATGCTGCGCGAACTGAACATCCGGCATCGCAGCCTGCCGCTGCATTCGCCCTTCCGCATCTCGCGCGGAGCCAAGCATGCCGCCGATGTGGTCACCGTCGAACTGAAGCAGGGCGGCTGCACAGGGCGTGGCGAATCCGTTCCCTATCCGCGCTACGGCGAATCCGTGGCATCGGTGCTGGATGAAATGGAGGCGCTTCGAAAAGAACTGTGCGCCGGGATGGGCCGCGACGAATTGCAGTTACGGCTGTCGCCGGGTGCGGCGCGCAATGCCATCGACGCTGCGTTATGGGACCTGGATGCGCGGCTATGTCGCGTCCCGGTCTGGACGCAATTGGCAAGACCGCCGCATGCGCCCCTCGTCACTGCGCTCACCATCAGCCTCGACGCGCCTGAAGCCATGGAAACAGCGGCGTCGCGCATCGCGGACGCGAAGCTGATCAAGATCAAGGTCGATGCCGACGACCCCGCCGCGCGAATCGAAGCCGTCAGGCGTGCCGCCCCTTCGGCCCGACTGATCGTCGACCCCAACGAAAGCTGGACGATCGACATCCTGCGTGATCTCCAGCCCGTGCTGGAACGCGCGTCGGTGGACGTGCTGGAACAACCACTCGCGGCCGACGCAGACGATGCCCTGCTGGAGTATTCCGGCAGGATTCCCATTTGCGCGGACGAGGCCTGCCACGTCACGTCCGATCTGCCGCGGCTGCGCAACCGCTACCAGGCTGTCAACATCAAGCTCGACAAGACTGGAGGGCTGACCGAAGCTTGGCGCCTGCTGCGCGATGCGCGTGCGCAAGGCTTCCGGATCATGATCGGCTGCATGGTGGGATCGTCGCTCGGCATTGCGCCGGCGCTGGAAATCGCGCGCGAGGCGGAGTTCATCGACCTGGACGGGCAGTTATGGCTGGAGAGCGACTACGCCGACGGCGTGAAGCTGCAGGATGGCTTGCTTTCTCCGCCCGCGCCCGGGTTCTGGGGCGGACAACGGGTAGATGTGTGTTGAAATCCATGGCGTGATGCTTTATCGCTACAAGCAAGGAGCCTCCCGACGCGGATCCACACGGATAAAAAACGGATAGAGCGCTTTTATCTGCGTCCATCCGCATCAAAAAGCTCTTCGTCACTCATTCGAAACGCCTCATAGTCCATCAGGAAGGTGAATATGCCCGGCAAAAATTTCCCCCGGTCTCGCACGAAACGTCCCACCGCTTCGTACCGCCGCCGATGGCAATACCGCCGGCTGTCGTTATTGGCTGCGGGCTTGTTTGCGCTCGGCGTTGCCGGCTGCAGCACCAACGACACGACGCATGCCGACAGCGCGCCCCGCGCCAATGCCGCCGCAAGCGGTGCGACTTCCGTCGGCCCGGCCGCGATGGCCTCCGCATCCCCCTTCGCCCACCTTCCCGCCGACACGCGCGAGGCGCTGGAAAACGCCCAACCGGTGGTGGCCAAACACGCGATGGTCGTCTCGGACCAACATTTCGCGACCGAAGCGGGCGTAAAAATCCTGAAGGAGGGCGGGAACGCCATCGATGCGGCGGTCGCGGTGGGCTACGCGCTGGCGGTGACGCAGCCGTGCTGCGGCAACATCGGCGGCGGCGGCTTCATGACCATCCATTTGAAGGATGGCCAGAACCTGTTCCTGAACTTCCGCGAGAAGGCGCCGCTGAAAGCGACGCCGAACATGTTCCTGGATGCAAACGGCAATGTGGTCGAAGGCCGCAGCACCGATACCTACCTCGGCGTCGGCGTGCCGGGCACCGTGATGGGCCTCGACACCGCGCTCAAGAAGTACGGCACGATGAGTGTCGCGCAGGTCATCCAGCCTGCGATCAAGCTGGCCCGCGACGGCTTCGTGCTGGAAGAAGGCGACGCAAAAATCATCAATAACGACCTCGAAGCGCTCAACAAGTATCCGGAATCCGCCGCGGTCTTCGGCAACGGCGGCAAACCGTGGAAGGCCGGTGATCGGCTGGTGCAAAAGAATCTCGCCAACACGCTGGAGAAGATCGCCAAGGGCGGCACCGATGCGTTCTACAAGGGTTCGATCGCCGAAGCCATCGTGAAGGGCAGCGACGCGCACGGCGGCATCCTCAGCATGAAGGACTTCGCCACCTACAACGCGGAGTGGCTGAAGCCGCTGCAGTGCGAATACCACGGCTACACCATCATTTCCGCGCCGCCGCCCAGCTCCGGCGGCACCACCATGTGCCTGGCGCTGAATATCCTGAAGCCCTACCCGATCACCGATTGGGGCTACGCCTCGACCAAGTTCGTGCACTACTTCGCCGAAGCCGAGCGCCGCGCATTCGCGACCCGCAATACCTACCTCGGCGATCCGGATTTCGTCGACATTCCGATGCAGAAGCTACTGTCGGCGGCGTACGCGACGAAGCTGCGCTCGACGATCCAGCCGGACAAGGCCACGCCTTCTTCCGAGATCAAGAGCTTCCTTCCGTCCAGCGAAGGCAACAACACCACGCATTATTCGGTGATGGACCAGAACGGCAATGCCGTGGCGGTCACGTACACCATCAACTTCCTGTTCGGCAACAAGCAGATCGCCGGCGACACGGGCTTCTATCTCAACGACGAGATGGACGATTTCACCGCCAAGCCCGGCGCGTCCAACGGTGCAGGCCTCGTGCAGGGCAAGGCCGATCAGGTCGAACCCGGCAAGCGTCCGCTGAGCTCGATGACACCGACCGTCGTGTTGAAGGACGGCAAACCGTTCATGCTGAGCGGCAGCCCCGGCAGCGCCACCATCATCTCGACCACGATGCAAAGCATCATCAACGTGGTCGACTTCGGCATGAACATGCAGCAGGCCGTCAACGCGCC
>JBOHYO010000097.1:0-4717 GCA_050737935.1 Rhodanobacteraceae bacterium | reverse complement strand
CCGGTTTGCGCCAGTGCGGCCAGCAGCACCGCCGGGATCACCAGCAGCGCGAGCCCCAGCCAGCCATACCAGCGCATCGAAGCGCGCGCCCCGGGAAAGGCCGCAAGGATGTCGAATTGTCCCCTGTCTGCTGCCACGACGCCTCCTTGAGGCGCAATCCAGACCGCGGACTTTGCGGTGTTACGCCTCCGGTGCAAGAGGCGTGCTCGCGCGCGTGCCAGGAGCGTTTGCGTGACAGTTGTTGACCGGGCGACAGGGGGTTTGTTGACCGCCGTCTCAGCGAGCGACGCGCAGCGGCACATCCTGACCTGGCCGGCGTGCGGCCCAGGTCGAGCCGCCTGCGCGGCCTTGGGCGGATTGCGTCAGGCCCGCATCAGGGTGGACTTGCCGAACAGGCTTTCCACGAGGTCCACCACCAGCTCGGCGGTGCGGTTGCGCTCGTCCATCGCGGGATTCAGCTCCATGATGTCCAGCGATGCCGCGAAGCGCGTGTCGGCAATCATCTCCATGCACAGTTGCGCTTCGCGGTACCCGGGGCCGCCAGGCACCGTGGTGCCGACCGCCGGCGCGATCGACGGATCGAGAAAATCGACATCGAAGCTGACGTGCAGATGGCTGTTTTCATCCAGCCCGGCCAGCGCTTCCTGCATGACCTGCCGCATCCCGACCTCGTCGATGTAACGCATGTCGAAGATCTCGATGCCTGCCTGGTGGACCAGCTTCTTCTCGTTGGGATCGACCGAGCGGATGCCGATCTGCCGCACCTTGTCGGCGGTGACCGCAGGCACCGTGCCGCTCATCCCGGTCAGCTCGGGCGGCCCCAGGCCGCACAGGCACGCGACCGGCATGCCGTGGATGTTGCCCGACGGACTGATCTCGGAGGTGTTGAAGTCGGAGTGCGCGTCCAGCCAGAACACCCGCAACTTGCGATTGCGTTCCCGGCAGTAGCGTGCCACCGCGCTGATCGACCCGATGCCCAGGCAATGATCGCCGCCGAGCAGGATCGGCATGCGGCCGGCTTCGAGCTCGGCCAGTTCGGCATCCATCACCGCCTGGTTCCAGGCAACGACTTGGTCGAAGTGCCGATAGCCGCCGTGCGGAGGCTGCCATGGGTTCGCCGGGCCGGAAACATTGCCGCGATCCACGACATCCAGTCCGCGCGCCGCGAGCGCTTCTGCAAGCCCGGCCACCCGCAGCGCCTCGGGTCCCATGGACGCTCCGCGGTCGGCCGCACCAATGTCGGTGGGCGCGCCGATCAGGGAAACCGGTTTCGCTTTGGTCACCACGTGTCCTCACCCGAAGCGTGACGGTGCATGGGCCCACAAGGATAACCGGTGGCTGTAGTTGCAACCACCCGCCGGATCAGGCGGGCGCGATCGCCGCGTCCAGCGCGACCCGCAGTTCCGCGACCGCACCATCCGCCACGGCGCGTTCACGGCAAGCAGATCGACCCGACAGCAGCCTGTCCAGGCCGCGCGCCGTCTCGCCTATCCGGTCGAGGCCGTAGCATGACGCCGACCCCGACAGTTTGTGCGCGACGTCGCGCAGCCGTTCCCATGGCGCCTCCTCGCCCCGATCGACGCAGTCGCGCCAGGCTGCCACCAGCGCGGCACGGCGCTCCGGCAATCCTTCCAGAAAATGCCGGCCCAGCGCCTCGAGTTGCGCCTGGAACTCCACCTCGCGGGGATCCAATTCAGCCACCATCGCTCGCCTGCCCGTGCCTCACGATCGCCTCGCTGGTGCCGACACTCTGACTCGAACAGAGGACCTACCGCTTACAAGGCGGTTGCTCTACCAACTGAGCTATGCCGGCGTGCGGGCGCCATCATCGCATGGCCCCGAGCCCCGGATCAAAACGGGATCCTTGAAGAACCATCGCCGGCTGGCTATTTGACGGTGTTACCCGGGCGCTCCGAAACAATCGATCGCCTTCGCCTGCAGGTCGTCGCGGTTCGGCAGCCACGTCCGCCAGTCGAATGTGCCGCCCGGGGGCGCCGCATAATCCAGCCAGTACGTCGGCGCCGTATCGACCCGTTGCTCGACCCTGGCCGGGAAACCTTCCTTCGTCACCGTGGCGAGGCGCCGATCGGCATTGGCCTGGTCGTTGAACAAACCGAGCGAGATCGTGTTCTGGGTATCGCCCGCGGTCACCACGTAGTAATCGTGGATGCCTTTCGCTGCAAGCCGGCGGGCGTCGTCCAGCGCGGCTTCGCGGCTGGCGGCGGCAGGCAGATACACCCAATATCCCTGCGACCGGTTCACCTGCTCCTGGCGATACTGGATGCGGGCAACGCGCGGTGACAGCGCCTGCATGGCCGCACGCATGTCGGCGGCGGTCGTGAATGGTCCGAGGGTGGTGCAGGCGTCGTCTGTCGCCGGCGATGCCGAGGCCGCGACTGCAGCCGAAGCTGCGGGCGAAGGCGGACCGGGCAATGGATACCGGGCCGGCGCCGCCTTCGCCACATCCGACCACAGACGCAACTCGGGCACGCCCGGATCCGCGGCCGGCGGGAACGAAGGCGTGGGCGCCCGCCCGAACAACAACCACGCGGCGGCCCCGAGGTTCAGCGCCAACAGCAACAGGAACACCAGGCGAAGGAACATTTTTTGCGACGACGAGAGAGGAAGGCGTTATCGAAAGATACCCGAATGTCGTTCATGATTCCGCCCACATCGCCAGGCCATGCAGCACGGCGTGCTCGAAAACTTCGGCAATGAACCCGTCATGCGCAAGCCATGCTGCCAATGCTTCCGCCCATCCGCCGTGCAACCACACGGACGCTTCGCCAAGTGCCGCCTGCTGATCGCGCGCGAACCATTCGACCAGCGCGCCCGCCGCCGCCCAGCAACCAGCCTGCAGCGACGCCGCGGTGTCGTCATCCGCATCGGCCCGGAAAGCGTCGGGATTGCGGTCGGCGATTGCCGTATCCCGGTGGAGCGCATCCAGCATCCGCGCAGGCGATGGCGCAATCAGTCCTGCCGGGTGATCGCCATCCGCGGCGACCACGTCCAGCGTCAGCGCGGTGCCGCACCCAACCACGACCGCCGGTCCCGGCGCCTGCGCGTGCACGGCCACCATGGACAGGAATCGGTCGATCCCCAGCCGCTCGGGTTTCGCGTAGCGGTTGACGATACCGCAGGCCCGGCGCGGCGAACGCAACCACTCGATTTGGACCGAGGGTTCGTGGGGCAGACATTCGCGCAGAACCCCACTGCGCGACGCAGGTGCCACCGACGCCACCAGGATCCGGCGTGGCCGCGGCCAGGAACCCAGCCGCGCGCCCAACGCGGGAACGAAGTCCGGCCGCGACCAATCGAGCGCGACGATGTCGACAGGCGCGCCGCGTTCGAGGCGCGCGAGTTTGGCGCGCGAATTGCCGAGGTCCAGCAACCATGTTTCCTGCGGTTGCGCGCTCACAGCGGCCTCACCGTGACTTCGCCGCTCTCGATGCTGCGCAGCCCCGCCGGCGTGCGCAGCTGCAGCGCGCCGTGCGCATCGACCCCGCTGGCGATGCCTTCGACTTCGCCGCGGGCGTCTTCGACCCGCACGGACCGCCCGACGAGCGCATCGCGTTCCGCCCACGCCGCCCCGAACGTCCCGAACCCGGACTCGTCGAACGCGTCCAGCGCCGCGGTCAATCGAGCGATCAAGGCTGCCGCGAGTTCGCTGCGCATTGGTGGCGCACCGCCGCACAGGCGCACAAGGTCCGCGCATGGACGGTCCAGCATGCGGCGTGTGGATTCGGGCAGATGCACGTTGATCCCGATACCGATGATCGCGCGGCACGGC
Source organism: Rhodanobacteraceae bacterium (assembly GCA_050737935.1). GTDB lineage: Bacteria > Pseudomonadota > Gammaproteobacteria > Xanthomonadales > Rhodanobacteraceae > 66-474. Next base: position 927 of record JBOHYO010000097.1, on the reverse strand, counting down.
CCCATGAATTCGCCAGCGAGTTCCACCAGGATTCCGCCGAGTTTCGCGTCCTCGTGCACCAGGTCGTTGGGCCATTTCAGGGCAACGCCACGGACGCCGCGATCCTCCAGTGCGCGAATCGCGGCGACGCCGGCCGCGAGCGACAGCCCGGACAACGCCGCATACCCGCCGGTAAAACGCTTGAGGCAGGAAAACTGGAGGTTCGTGGCGGGTGGCGAGCACCATTTCCGGCCGCGGCGACCTCGGCCGGCTTCCTGCCAGTCGGCAAACACGAAGGAAAGGTCGGGCAGCTCCGCTGCCCGGCGGGCCAGTTCGCTCGAGGTCGAATCCAGTCGCCAATGGTTTTCGATCGCGCCGACGCGACACCGCACCGCTGCGGGCAGGCCAGCGCGCACCTGCGCCACGTCGAGAAGGTCCAGTGGGCGCTCCAGCCGGTAGCCGCGCGTGTCCGACACGATCCCGAGACCCGCGTGCCGCAAGGCTTCGATCTGCTTCCAGACCGCCGCGCGCGAGATGTCGAGCCGGCGGGCCAGCTCCGGACCCGCCAGCGCTGCCCCGGACGCCAGCAACCGCAGCACCGGCGGCATTCCCGTGGACGCCGCGTCCGCGGCCCGCGGGCTCGCTGGCGGCGGCAGCATGGATGTGTCAAGATGATTGTTCGACACGCGCTGTCCGGGGGCTGTCATGAAACACCTGTCGTCGTGGTTGACGGTGTTGGTATTGGGGGCGGTGCCGCTTTCCGCGGCCGCGCTCGATTATGGCCCGAATCGTCCGCTGCTTGCGGTCGAGAACGGTGCGCCGCAAATGCCGGATGTGCATGCGCGCGCCGAATCGACCGGCGCGATGGCAAAGCCGGACGTGGCCAGCGTGGCCGAGGTCGACCCCTCCGATGCCGCGCCCGCCATCCCGAGGGTGACGCCTGCCGCA
>JBOHYO010000096.1:0-1960 GCA_050737935.1 Rhodanobacteraceae bacterium | reverse complement strand
GGCAACCACGGTTCATGGTTCCAGAAGGTGCCGACGGTTTCGACCGCGCTGGAAAATCCCGACAAGGTCAAACTCAGCGTCGGCGAAGGCGGTGGCACGCAGACCTTCGATTTCGGCAAGGACCTGGTCGCGGTGACGCGGCAGGCCAAGCCGCACGTGGCGATCAAGGATTCCGACATCGTGTTCGTCGGCTACGGCGTCAACGCGCCCGAATGGAACTGGAACGACTACAAGTCGTCTGACGGCCGAAACCTCGACGTCAAGGGCAAGACCGTGGTGGTGCTGGTCAACGATCCCGGTTTCGGCGACCACGACGCGAGCCTGTTCAAGGGCAAGGCGATGACCTACTACGGGCGCTGGACCTACAAGTACGAGGAGGCCGCGCGCCAAGGCGCGGCGATGTGCCTGATCGTGCATACCTCCAACGAAGCGGCGGGCTATCCGTGGTCGGTGGTCAAGAACAGTTGGGGTGGCCCGCAATTGGCACTGCCGCAAAGCGAGGATCCCGGTCCGCGACTCCCGGTCGCCGGCTGGATCACGCGCGTCGCGGCACAACGCCTGTTCGCGAAAGCCGGTCTCGATTTCGACAAGCTCGCGGCTGCCGCCGACCACCGCGGCTTCAAGCCGGTGCCGCTGAAGGCGACGGCATCGATCACGCTCGACAGCAAGATCGCCCACGGCAGCGCCGACAATGTGCTCGGCTTGATCCGCGGCAGCGAACATCCCGACCAGGCGGTGGTGTATTCCGCGCATTGGGACCACCTGGGCGAGGACGACAGCCTCAAGGGCGACAAGATCTACAACGGCGCGGTCGACAACGGCACCGGCATCTCGGCGCTGCTGGAAATCGCCAAGGCGTTCAAGCAGCAGAAGTCCGCACCGAAACGCAGCGTGTTGTTCCTCGCCGACACGCTGGAGGAATCCGGCTTGCTCGGCTCGCTCTACTACACCAAGCATCCGGTGTTCCCGATGGACAAGACGGTCGCCGACGTCAACATGGACGCTATGGACGTGATCGGTTCGACGAAGAACATCCAGATCATCGGCAACGGGCAGTCGCAACTCGAAGACATGCTGAAGGCCGCGCTCACGAAGCAGGGCCGCTACGCCAGCCCCGACGCGACGCCCGAGAACGGCTTCTACTTCCGTTCCGATCACTTCAGTTTCGCCAAGGCCGGCGTGCCCGCGCTGATGACCCAGACCGGCAACGACAAGGTCGATGGTGGCACCGCGGCAGGCAAGGCAGCGCTCACCGACTACACCGCGCACCGCTACCACACGCCGCACGACAACTTCAATCCGGAGTGGGATTTCTCGGGCCTCGCGCAAGACACCCAGGCGTTGTACGAAGTCGGACGCGAACTTGCCGGCAGCGATGAGTGGCCACAGTGGTACAAGGACAGCGAATTTCGGGCCAAGCGCGTGAAGATGATGGCGCACTGAGGTGCACCATTCCCGCCTGTGCTCGATGCAGATCGATTGCAAGGTCTCCGATCTCGACGAGGCGGCCCGCTTCTGGGCCGCCGCACTCGGGCGGCCGGTGGACATGGATCATCCGGGCAGCCGAGGGAATTACCGGCAGCTCGCGACGCTGCCGGACGAACCAATGGTGCAACTCCAGCGTGTGGATCATGAAAGCCGCGTGCACCTCGACATCGAAACCGACGACATCGATGCGGAAGTCGCGCGCCTGGAAAAGCTCGGCGCAACGGTTTTCAAGAAGCTGGACCGCTGGACGGTAATGCAGGCACCCAGCGGGCAACGCTTCTGCGTCGTGCGCGTGCAGCGCCCGGATTTTGGCGAGAACGCGAACCGTTGGGCGTAGGTTTGTGGCGGACGCAGCCTTTGTAGGTTGGGTTGAGCCCGGGCTCTGACCGGGCGAAGCCCAACATCGAGGCAACAACGTTGGGCTTCGCGAAAAGCGCTCAACCCAACCTACCCGCTCGGCCAAGGTTTGTGG
>JBOHYO010000095.1:0-5159 GCA_050737935.1 Rhodanobacteraceae bacterium | reverse complement strand
CGTGGGCCGCCGCGGTGTTCGCGACGAGACCGGCCGATACGCGCCGCAGTTTCGGGTACGCCCGCATGGAAGTGCTGGCGGGCTTCGTCAATGCACTGGTGCAGGCGTTGCTGGTGGCGTGGATCGTCTATGAGGCGATTGTCCGGCTGCTCGACCTGGGCAACCTCCACATCCAGTCCGGTGCGATGCTGGTGGTCGCCGTCGTCGGGCTCGCGGTGAACGCAGTTGTGTTGCGCACGCTACACGAAGGCGATCACGAGAACCTCAATACCGCCGGCGCGCGCCTGCATGTCTTCGGCGACCTGCTGGGCTCGATCGGGACCGTCGCCGCCGCGCTGCTGGTGCTGTATCTCGGCTGGCAATGGGCCGACCCGGTGTTGTCGCTGCTGGTGTCGCTGCTGATCCTGCGCAGCGCGTTCGTGTTGTTGAAACGTTCGTCGCACATCCTGCTGGAAGGCGTGCCGGATGGTCTGGCACCGGACGAGATTCGCGTGGCGTTGGCCGCGGCCGATCCATCCATCATCGAAGTGCATCACCTGCACGTCTGGCAGATCGCGTCCGGTACCCGCGTGGCGACCTTGCACGCGCGCGTGTGTGACGGTGGCGATACGCAGCATGCGTTGCAGGTCATCCAGCAGGTTTTGCGCGAGTACTTCTCCATCAGCCACGTCACCGTGCAGATCGAAACCGGGGAATGCCTCGACCCGGAATCCGGCTGCCGCGAGCCCGGACCTCCGGACCGCCGCGACTGATGACAAATATCACTGTGATGTCGCGTGGCTTCCGGATCTGCGATTCCTCGATGCCGGGGGGCACGGTGATCGAGCAGTTCCCGCAGGGGCCCCGCACCGGTTGGAGCGTTGCGCCGCACCGGGGCATCGCTGTTACCATGCCGGCAACCGCGCGCATGTGCGCGGATTCCACGCGACGACCACACACGGGAACCGACATGGGCAGAGGCGACAAGAAGTCACGCAAGGGCAAGATCTATCGCGGCAGCCACGGCAACGTGCGCCCGCATTCGCCGAAATCGAATTCGGCGGTGAAGAAGACGGCGGCGACCAAGCCGGCGCCGCGCGCGCCCGCCAAGAAGGCGCCGGCCAAGAAGGCGCCCGCGAAAAAGGCTGCACCGAGGAAATCGACGTAGGCGGAGCCGGTCCATCGAGTCTTCAGGGCAAAAGCCCCGCGACAGCGGGGCTTTTTGATGCGGCGGACACCGCCCGCCGGCAGGTCTTCGCAGCCGGTGGCGGGCATTGCCCGCCCTACTTGGCTGCTGGCCGGCGGCGAACTCGCGCGACCCAAGTGTTGCCGCCGTGCACGTAGGGCGGATACCGTCCGCCGGGGTGCCGCGCATTGCAATCCCTACGGAATTTGCCGGCCGCCGGCGAACACGCGCAATGGGAGTGAACCGCCAATCCAGTAGGCGAGTTCGGCGGGGAGGTGCGCGTCCCAGACGACCACGTCGGCACGCATTCCGGGTGCCAGCCTGCCGCGATCGGAGAGTCCCAATGCACGCGCGCCGTTCACGGTGATGCCGCGAAGCGCCTCGCCGGGGGTCAGCCGGAACAAGGTGCAGGCCATGTTGGCCGCGAGCCGCAGTGAACGGAGCGGCGAGGTGCCGGGATTGAGGTCGGTCGCGATCGCCATCGGCACATGCTGCCGGCGCAGTGACTCGACGGGTGGCAAGCGGGTTTCACGCAGTGCATAGAAGCTGCCCGGCAGCAGCACCGCGGCCGTGCCCGATCGCGCCATCGCTTCTACCGCGCCCGCACCCGCGCATTCGAGGTGGTCCGCGGAAAGCGCGCCGCATGATGCCGCCAGCGCGGCGCCGCCGAGATCGGACAACTGGTCGGCGTGCAGTTTGACCGGCAGTCCCAGTTCGCGCGCCCGCCCGAAGCAGCGGCGCACTTCGTCCGGCGTGAACGCAATACCTTCGCAGAAGGCGTCCACGGCATCGGCGAGTTTTTCTTCCGCCACCCGCGGCAGCCATACATCGCACACCGCTGAGATGAACTCCTCGCGGCGGCCGTCGAACTCCGGCGGCAGCGCATGCAGTCCGAGAAAGGTCGTCCTGACGGTGATGCCGAGTACCTCGCCGATCCGGCGCGCCACCCGCAGCATTTTCCTTTCGGTATCGAGATCGAGCCCGTAGCCGGACTTGATTTCCATCGTGGTCACGCCGTCGCGCAGCAGGCCGCGGGCGCGCGGCAAGGACCCATCGAGGAGTTCGTCTTCCGATGCCGCGCGGGTCGCGCGCACCGTGGACACGATTCCGCCCCCGGCGCGCGCGATCGCCTCGTAGCTTTCACCGTTCAGCCGCTTTTCGAATTCGTCGGCGCGTTCGCCGCCGAATACCAGGTGCGTATGGCAGTCGACCAGACCCGGAGTGACCAGCGCACCGCGCGCCGATTCGACCTGTGAAGCGAGCGAATCCGGTTTGCCAGGCAGGGCGTCCATCTTTCCGACATACGTGATCGCGCCGTCACGCCAGCCGATCGCCCCGTGTTCGACCAGCCCGTAACCAGCATCGCCCGACAGCGTAGCGAGCGTGCAGTCGAGGAGGAGATGGTCCCAGCGTTCTCCCGGCGTAGCGTTGCGGTCCTGGGTCGTCATGCCCGCGAAGGCCAGCGCAAGTGGTAGAGATCGTGGCGACGGTCCTTGAGGTTCTGCACGGTGCCGTTGTTGCGTGCGCGCGCCAGATCCTCCAGCCGCAGGTCGGCGAACAGCACGGTTTCATTGTTCGGGGTCGAATCGGCCGCGATACCATCGCGTGAAAACGGGAAATCGCAGGGTGTCAGGATGCAGCTTTGCGCGTACTGGATGTCGAAATTGTTGACGCCGGGCAGGTTGCCGCAGTTTCCCGACAGCACCATGTAACACTGGTTCTCGATGGCCCGCGCCTGCGCGCAGTACCGCACACGCAGGTAGCCTTCGCGGGTATCTGTGCAGAACGGCGTGAACAGGATCAAGGCGCCCTGGTCGATCAGGTGGCGCGCGACTTCCGGAAACTCCACGTCATAGCACACGGTGACGCCGATGGGACCGCAGTCGGTGGGTATCGCGCGCGCGACGCTGCCGCCCGTGATGCCCCACCAGTTGCGCTCGCTGGGCGTGATGTGCAACTTCATCTGCTCGTGGACCGAACCATTGCGCAGGCATACGTAGCAGATGTTGTGGATCGCGCCGTCTTCGGCGCGGGTCGGGTGGGTGCCGGCGATGATGTTGATGTTCCGGCGCACCGCGAGATCGCTGAACAGCGCCTTCACCCGCGGCGTGTATTCGCTCAATCGCACGATCGCGTCCATCAGCGACAGCGGCGCGTTCTCGATCGAGAGCAATTGCAGCGTGATCAGTTCGGGGAACACCACGAAATCGGCTTCGTAGTTCGCGGCCACATCGACGAAATATTCCACCTGCGTGGCGAATTCGTCGAAATCCGCGATCCGCCGTTGCTGGTATTGGACGCTGGCAAGGCGGATCACGTCCGGCAGGCGTTGCGTGACCGAATGCGGAGGCATGTCCGGCTGGTCCATCCGCCGCGGATTGCGCCATACCAGATGCGCCGCATAGCCCAGCGAATCGCGATCGTACGGCAGGTAGTCCGTGAGCAGGCCGATCACCTCGAAGTCGTTGCGCAACTGGAAGCTCAGGGTCGGGTCGCGCTGGCGGCCCTCGACCACGGCCGTCAGGTAGTCTTCGGGGGTCGGGTATTTCTTCGCGCTCTTCGCGAGGCCCGGCAGCCGTCCGCCGAACACGATCCCGCAGAGCCGCAACCGCTGGCACAGCCGCTTGCGTGCGCCATACAGGCGCCGGCCGATCCGCATGCCCCGGCGATCCGGATCGACGACCATATCCATGCCGTACAGCCATTCGCCGTCCGGGTCGTGGCGCGAAGCGAAACCGGCGCCGGTGATCTCGGCCCAGGTGTGCGGCTTCATCGCCAGCGATCCGCTGATCCGGAACGTCGCGCAGTAACCGATGACGCGGTCGTCGTATACGGCGACGAACTGACCCTGCGGGAAATGCGCGAGCTGTCCGGCCAGCATCTCCGGCGAATAGCCGAATCCTGGGCCGTAGACGCGCTTGCCCAAGGCCGCGACCTGCGGGATGTCGTCCTCCCGGGTGTTGCGCACCACCAGGCGCGGGGTGTTTTCGTGGGCCGGCTTCACGGCAACATTATGGCCGCGTCGCCGGCCGGTCCGCCATGGATGCTGGCGCCGCCGTTGGCCCGCCGTTAGCCTTCGCCGGACACGAACGCCGCCGAAGGAAACAACGATGTTGCTCGCGGAACATCTGTGGACCGCCGATGGCTGGCAAAGCGACGTGCGGATCGAGGGCGCGTCCGGTGGCGAGCTGCGCGCGCGTTTCGTGTTGCCGGGCATGCCCAACCTCCATTCGCACGCGTTCCAGCGCGCGATGGCTGGACTCGCCGAGCGCCGCGGACCCGATGATGATTCGTTCTGGACGTGGCGCGAGACTATGTATGCCTTCGCCTCGCGCATCGGCCCCGACGAGCTGCGCGCAATTGCGGCGCAACTCTACGTCGAGATGCTGAAGGCGGGCTACACCCACGTTTGCGAATTCCACTATCTCCACAACGCGCCGGACGGCACGCCGTATGCGGATCCCGCCGCGATGTCGCAGGCGATCATCGATGCGGCACGCGAAGCCTGCATCGGCCTGACCCTGTTGCCGGTGTTGTACATGACCGGCGGTTTCGACGGTCGCGCCCTCAACGAGCGCCAGCGCCGCTTCGGGTTGGACGTTGATGCCTACCTGGGTTTGCTCGAACGTCTGCGTGCCTTGCAATCCGGCACGCTGCGCGTCGGCGTGGCGCTGCACTCGCTGCGCGCGGTGCCGCCCGATGCAATGCGCGCCGTGCTCGACGCCCTCGGCAAGATGCCCGCTGCTTTTCCTGTGGAGAGCACGGATGTCTCCTCACACCCACCCAGCGCCCCCTCTTCGCGCGATGCGCTCGTCCCCCGCCCCCGCGAGCGGGGAAGGGTGGGGGTGGGGGGCGCATTGCCGATGCCCATCCACATCCACATCGCCGAGCAGATCGGCGAAGTGCAGGATTGCCTCAACGTGCGCGGCGCGCGGCCGGTGCAATGGTTGCTCGACAACGCCGCGGTCGATGCGCACTGGTGCCTGGTGCACGC
>JBOHYO010000094.1:0-2523 GCA_050737935.1 Rhodanobacteraceae bacterium | reverse complement strand
TGCCAGCACCTCGCGCTCACGGACGGTTTGCGGCGCAAAGTCCATCTGGCCTGCTTCGGTGGTCAGTACCACGCCGCGCGCGCGACCGGGAAGCTGTACGGCTGCGCCCAACCCGGTTCCAGGTCCGATCACCAGCGTCGGTCCCTTGGCATGGACGTCGGGACCGCACAAGAGCTGGCCCCCGAGTGCCCGGATGTCATCGAGTGCGTAACCGAGCGCTTCGAAATCGTTGAGCACCGCAACGTCATCGAATGCCATGGATTTGCGCAGGCGAGAGGGTTTGATCGCCCAGGCGAGGTTGTCGTGAATGACCTTGTCACCCATTACCTGCCCCGCGCAGGCAATCACGCAGCGCCTCACCGGAACGCGAACATCGGCAGCCATGAAAGACTGCAGCAAGCCGGCCAATCCCGAATGATCCTCCAAACCCATTTTGCGGTAGACAAGGATTTCGACCGCGCGACCACGCACCGGCGATGCCTGAACCAGCGCGACGCGCGCGTGCGTTCCGCCGACATCCGCCGCTACAAACGGTTCGGCCGGGAGGCGCTCCTTTCCCTCAAGATGATTGACCACTGCGCCCATGAAAACCCCACGCATGGCGAACCATCGCAAGTTTGAGCAGCATTGACACCGGTGTCAATTTGCGCCGCAGCAGACCGTTTCCGCCCTGGCCACGGGTGACACTTCGCCCTCGGGCGCCTTGCCACACAAGGAAAAGTGGTTCCGCACGCAACACTCGCGGGGGGCGCAGGAATGCTGCGTTACAGCATACGGGGCTGGCACGGGGCCGTTCAACGATGGCTCGATGCCCCACCTCGACGGATTGGTTCGCGTCACGCAGCGCAAGCGTGCACGCGTGCGTCAGCCGAAGACGGCGATACTGAGAAGGAGGATGGCCTCGACAGTCCTGCTGCGAAAACTGGATCGATGCAGGTTGGGCTGACGCCGGGTTTCATCCGGCGGAAGCCCAACGCATCGCGGCACTGTCTCACGAGACCCGCACATCGTCCACGTTTCGATTGTTGGGCTTCGCTGCGCTCAGCGCCAACCTACCAACCCGAAATCGGCGAAGAGGACGATGGGAACGCTTCGCGCCAGGATGAACGACTATCCCGATGCGAACGTTGTGCACGATCAGCCGCCCGGCTCTTTCGCAGCCTCATTCTTGCGCAGTGCACGGATAGCGCGCGCATCGACGCGCTCGATCCGCATGATCTTGCAATGGTCGCCGCCGGCGATCACGGCGTCCCGGGTTGAACTCACCTCGCCATCCTGGGAGGTCAATCCAATGACACCGGTGGTCTGCAGGCCGAGGCAGGGGCCCACCAGCGCGAGGCGGTATGCCTGGACCGGGCTGGTCCAGACCACCACGTAGCCGGTCTGATTCGAGTCCCAGCTATAGAGCGAGGTAAAGTGGAACCACGGAACTATGCCCCGCACGTATTTCGTGTAGTCGATCGCGTGATGCGTGTCGCTCCCTGACGAGTCACGGACAGGCTGTTGCACGCAGGCGGCGAGCAAGATAGCCAGCAGTAGCGGAATCGATTTGGCGAAGCCCATGGCCGCCACCCGGATGCAAGGGATGGACCACCATCATCCTCCCGCGCCGGTGTTCGCGCAACGCGCGCCGAATGGCGGGTGGCGCTCGCGGTGCAAGCCAGTACCAACAAGAAGTGCGGCCCCGCACGCATCGGCGTGCGGAGCCGCCAATGGTCAATCGTTCAACAGCGCCGTCAGCTTGTCGAGCTGCGCGCGATAGTTGTCCAACACCTTGGCGGTAACGCCGGCGTACTTGTCGGCACGGCTCCAGTCACGCGCGTCGAGAGCCTCATGCACCGCCGGCAGCACCTTCGGCGCATAGCCGGTCAATTCGCCCGGCGCCTGGATCATGTTCTTGTACCAAGGGCGCCCTGGCAGTCCTTCGGAATCGAGCAGGCGCTGCTCGAGGCTAGCCATCAACTGATTGACCTGGGCGAGTTGTGACGCGGAGATATCCAGTCCTTTTTCGGCGCGAACGTTATAGGCCTTTTCATAGGCTTGTGTGCTTTCCTTCAACTTCTTTGCAGCCGCATCGAGCGGTGCGAAATCGATCTTCGGCACCTCCGACAGGCGCTCGGGCGGTGCGACCGAATGCTTCGGATCGGCCGCGAGCTTGTAGTCGCCGGCCTCGAGCAGTTTGTGCTGCTTCACGGCGGCTTCGCGCTGCTTGTCGGCCTGCTTGTGCAACTGGTCGAGGTAGCGATCGATGGTGCTGCTGAAATCGCTGAAGCGCATCGGCAGCACTTCCGCGTCCGCGGTGCGCATCACGATGTGGCCGGCGACTTTCGCCAGCGCGACACCATAGTCGAAAGTCGGATCGCCGAAGCGGATGAAGTGATCGAACGAATCGTAACGCGAATGGTAGACGCCGCCCTGGTCGGCCTCTCCGCCGAAACCGATGTTCAGGGTGGCGATCCCGAGGTGTTCGAGGAACGCGCTGTAATCGGAACCAGAGCCCAGCGGCGAGATCGGAATGTCGCC
>JBOHYO010000093.1:0-15874 GCA_050737935.1 Rhodanobacteraceae bacterium | reverse complement strand
GTGGATGTCTGGATATTGCGTGGACGAATGATTGCCCCAGATGATCATGCGCTTGACATCGTTGGCGTGCGCGTCGGTTTTTCGGGCGAGTTGCGCCATCGCACGGTTGTGATCGAGCCGCACCATCGCGGTGAAGCATTTCGGGTCGAGATCCGGCGCATTGGCCTGCGCGATCAGTGCGTTGGTGTTGGCTGGATTGCCGACAACGAGCACCTTCACGTCACGCCTGGCGTGGGCATTCAGCACCTTGCCCTGCGGGCCAAAAATAGCGCCATTGGCGGACAGCAGATCCTTGCGCTCCATGCCGGCGCCGCGTGGGCGCGCGCCGACCAGCAGCGCGAAATCGACATCCTTGAACGCGACATTGGCGTCGTCCGTTGCAACCACGCCGGCCAGCAGCGGGAACGCACAGTCATCGAGCTCCATCACCACGCCCTGTAGTGCGGGCAGCGCAGGGGTGATCTCGAGCAGATGCAGGATCACCGGCTGGTCCGGACCGAGCATGTCGCCAGCGGCGATGCGGAACAGCAGGGCATAGCCGATCTGGCCGGCGGCACCGGTCACTGCAACTCGAACGGGGGATTTCATTCTCGGACTCCGTACGGAAATGGTGTAGGGCGGGTCGGCCGTAGCACGGCGTAACCCACCGAATGATGTATGTACGATTGCTGGCGCGCTACGCGCCTACGGCGCTGGCCCGCCCTGCCACGGCGGATTCGTCGCTCAATTCGGCGAAGAATGACTGGATGCGGGCCAGACCCTTCTGCAACTGCGCGGGCGCGCAGGTGTAGGAGATTCGCAATGAGCGCGGCTCGCCAAATGCCGAACCCGGCACCGTGGCGACGAATTTTTCTTCCAGCAGTGCCTTGCACAAATCGACGTCATTGGCGATGAGCTTGCCGTTGTGCGATTTGCCGAACGCGACCGAGATATCCGGAAACGCGTAGAACGCACCCTGCGGACGCGGGCACTTCACGCCGGGAATCGACAGCAGCGCGTTCAACACCTCGTCGCGGCGGCTGGAAAATTCCTCGCGCTTGGCGGCCGGAATATCCTGCGGCCCGGCCAACGCGGCAATTGCCGCGGCGGTAACGACTTCCGGCAGGCAGGTGATGTGGTTGGAATTGAGCGTCACCAACGCCTTCACGCCAGCTTCCGGACCGGCCACGAAACCGACGCGCCAACCGGGCATGCCATAGGTCTTCGACAGCGAATCCATGATGAAGGTGCGCTCGCGCAGCTCGGGCTTGAACTGCACGAAGTTGTGGTAGCCGATCCCGTCGAACACCAGCCGGTTGTAGATGTCGTCGGTGATGATCCAGGTGTCTGGATGGCGAACCAGCACTCCCGCCAACGCGGCGACCTCCTCGCGCGTGTAGACCATGCCCGTCGGGTTCGACGGATTGTTGAACAGGAACACCTTGGGTTTGGACGCGAGCGCCTTGTCGAGTTGCGCGGGGGTCAGCTTGTAGCCCTGCTCGGGCGGGCACGGCAGGATCGTGGTCCTGGCGCCGAGAATATCGGCGATGTCCACGTAACTCGTCCAGTACGGCGCCGGAAACACGATCTCGTCGCCCTCGTCGAGCAGCGCTTCGCACAGGTTGTAGAGCACCTGCTTGGCGCCGATTCCGACGGTGACGTTGGCGCGCGAGTAGCCATCGAGACCGCTCTGCCTGAAATGCGCGACGATCGCGTCGAGCAATGCGGGGCTGCCGCGATTGGTGCCGTAGCCGCCGCTGTCGGCGGGCAGCCACTCGCGAACCGCCGCGTAGACGTGCTCGCCCGGCAGGAAGTTCGGCACACCGATCGAGAAGTTGACGACATCCTTGCCCTCGGCCTTCAACTGCCGGGCGGTGTCGGCGATGATCATGATCGCGCTGGGCTTGGCGCGGCTGGTGCGCACGGCGAGCTCGGGCATGGCGTACTCCTCGAAAATCGAACGAATTATTTTACCACAGCGATACTGCAGCGCATCACGCCGCCGGCCAACACTAGCTCCGTTCAGCGCGAGCATGCACAATGCTCTCGCCATGCATGAATGGCACTTGGGTATTCCTCACCTGCAAAGGAGAAACCACATGCTGCACTGGCTCTGGATTTTCCTCATCGGTCTTGTCGTCGGCATCATCGCCAAATGGATCATGCCCGGCAAGGACCCCGGCGGCTTCATCGTCACCGCGATCATCGGCATCGTCGGCTCGTTCATCGGCGGCTGGATCGCCAACGCGATATTCGGCGTCGGTGCCGGTGCAACGGCGGAAGGTGCGGGCATCGGAGGCTTATGGGGCCTGGTCTTCGGGGTGATCGGCGCGATTGTCCTGTTGATCATCTACCGCCTGATATTCAGGCCGAAGCGGGCGTGATCGAAAAGGGCGGCGCTCGAGGCCGCCCTTTTCCCTTGCATGGCCGATGTCGTCACAAACGTGCGTCGAGCGCGGCGTTCCACTGCTTGATGCGATCGGTCTGCGCTTCGAGAAACGGCGCCGCGTCGCCTTCAATCGTGATCTTCTCGATCGTGTCGCCCTGCCGGATTGCGTTCACCACTTCCTGGTCATCGGCCGACGCCACTTCACCGAAGATGGTGTGCTTGCCGTCGAGCCACGGCGTCGGCACGTGGGTGATGAAGAACTGGCTGCCATTGGTGCCGGGGCCTGCATTGGCCATCGAAAGCTTGCCGGGCGCATCGTGCTTGAGGTCGGGGCGACATTCGTCCTCGAACTTGTAGCCGGGGCCGCCGGTGCCGGTACCCTGCGGGCAGCCGCCCTGAACCATGAAATCGGCGATCACGCGGTGGAAGTCCAGCCCGTCGTAGAAGCCGCGCTGGGCCAGATTGACGAAATTGGCGACCGTCACAGGCGCGTCGTCGGCGAACAGCCGGACGTGGATCGGCCCCTTGGCGGTCTGGAAAGTGGCGGTGAGGTCGGTCATGAGCAATTCCTTCAAGCCAAACCGTCAGCTTAACAGTGGCGAATGGCGGCAAGGATGGGCAGCCTCGTGTCGGTATATAATGAGCACCCTGCACGGCATATAATGAGCGCCCTGCACGGCAGGGCGTGCCCCAGTTTCCTCCTCTCTTCCCAGTCGACCGCCGCCGCGCGGTCGTTTTGCGTGTGCCATGTCCATCCAGAAACTTCGCAACATCGCAATCGTCGCCCACGTTGACCACGGCAAGACCACCCTGGTCGATCAACTGCTGAAGCAATCCGGCACCTTGTCGGAACGCACGGCGGTGCCCGACCGGGTGATGGATTCCAACGACATCGAGCGCGAGCGCGGCATCACGATCCTCTCGAAGAACACCGCGATCCGCTGGACCGACCCGCGCGGCGAAACCTGGCGCATCAATATCGTGGATACGCCAGGACATGCCGACTTCGGTGGCGAAGTCGAGCGCGTGTTGAGCATGGTCGATTCGGTGCTGATCCTGGTCGATGCAATGGACGGTCCGATGCCGCAGACGCGCTTCGTGACCCAGAAAGCGTTCCAGATGGGCTTCAAGCCGATCGTGGTGGTCAACAAGGTCGATCGCCCGGGCGCGCGTCCGGACTGGGTGGTCAACCAGACGTTCGACCTGTTCGATCGCCTCGGCGCCAGCGAGGAGCAGCTCGACTTCACGGTGGTGTACGCCTCCGCGTTGCAGGGCTACGCGGGGCTTGAGCCCGACGTCCGCGCGGGCGACATGACGCCGCTGTTCGAGGCCATCATCCGGTACGTCCAGGCGCCGCAGGTCGATCCCGACGGGCCGTTCCAGATGCGCGTGTCCTCGCTCGACTATTCGAGCTACGTCGGCGTGATCGGCGTCGGCCGCGTGCAGCGGGGTCAGGTACGCACCAACATGCCGGTCGCGATCGTCGATCGCGAGGGCAAGCGGCGCAACGGCAAGGTTCTGCAGGTGCTCGGCTTCATGGGCCTCGAGCGCCGCGAAGTGCCGGAAGCCCAGGCCGGCGACATCATCGCGGTGTCGGGCATCGAAGATTTGAGCATTTCCGACACCATCTGTGATCCGGCATTCGTAGAAGGCCTGCCGGTGCTGACGGTGGACGAGCCCACCATCTCGATGACCTTCCAGGTCAACAACTCGCCGTTCGCCGGCAGCAAGGACCTTTCGGGCGGCAAGTTCCTCACCTCGCGGCAGATCCGCGAGCGTCTCATGCGTGAGACGCTGCACAACGTAGCGCTGAAGGTCGAGGACACGGCCGATCCGGACAAGTTCAAGGTCTCCGGGCGCGGCGAGTTGCATCTTTCGATCCTGATCGAAACCATGCGTCGTGAAGGCTACGAACTCGCGGTATCGCGCCCCGAGGTGATCGTGCGCGAGATCGACGGCGTCTTGCAGGAACCTTTGGAGCAACTGGTCGTCGATCTCGAGGAGCAGTACCAGGGCGGCGTGATGGAAAAGCTCGGTGCGCGGCGTGCACAACTGAAGAACATGGAACCCGATGGCAAGGGCCGCGTGCGGCTGGAGTACCTGATTCCGGCACGCGGACTGATCGGTTTCCAGACCGAGTTCCGCACCCTCACCGCCGGAACCGGCCTGATGTTCCACGTATTCGACCATTACGGCCTGAAGTCCGAAGGCGCGATCGGCAAGCGCCCCTACGGCGTGATGATCTCAAATGGCACCGGACCGGCACCAGCGTACGCGCTGTATGGCTTGCAGGATCGCGGCCGCATGCTGATCGATGCGGGCGTGCAGATCTACGAAGGCCAGTTGGTTGGCATCCATGCGAAGGACAACGACCTCACCGTCAATGCGCTGCGTGCCAAGCAGCTCACCAACGTCCGCGCCGCGATGAAGGACGACGCGCTGACGCTCACGCCGTATGTAAAGCTTTCACTTGAGCAGGCGCTGGAATTCATCGACAACGACGAGCTGGTCGAAGTGACGCCGAAGGGAATCCGCCTGCGCAAGAAGCACCTGACCGAGAACGACCGCAAGCGGGCGTCGCGGCAAGCGGCGTAAGGCTCGGGGCTCGGGGCTCGGGAAAGCGTACCTACCGGCAGCACGTTCGACTGTGGGCGCGGCTCAGTCGTGGCACTGCCGCGGCAGATACCTCACGTCGATGTCCGGGCTGCTGCAGCGCCAGCGCAACATCGCTGCATTGCCCTGCGGTGATATCACCACATGGCCTCCACGGATCAGTGGATTGGCCTGGTTGCCATAGGTCACCACGAGCTTGCCTTCTGCCACCACGCGCACGCTGGTGACATAGCGCGCGCGGATCGCTTCCGGCCGCGGCAGGCCCAGGTCCGCGTTGCTGTCGGGTAGCGCGCCGCGCTGGCCGATGTATTCCGCCACAAGCGTCCGGGCGCGTTCGGTCATCTGCATGCCCTCCGACACTTCCGCGCGCACGGCATGGTTCTGGTATGCAGGGATTGCGATCGCGGTGAGGATCGCCGCGACCGGAATCAGGAAGAAGCACCCCGCGATCACGATCAACGCGATGGCCCAGCCGGGCATCCCGGTATGGGAAGGCCGCACAGCGTGCGATTGGGTGCCGGCGGTCGCCGCGGCCGCGTCGGTCGATAGCCCGCTCCGCCACGCGGCGAGGCCCGCCTTGCGGACCACGCAGCAGCCGGCCATGAAATCGTGCAGCGCCTGCTTGCGCGCGGTCCAGCCGGCCAGCAGGAACCCGACGCCCAGGATCAGCACCGACACGAACTTGCCGAAGTAACGACCAGTGGCGCGGGCAAAGCCGATCCGTCGTCCGTAGTCATCGGTGACGATGAGGCCGAGCGCCAGCTTGCCGGGCGTTGCCTGCAAGGTCGAGGATTCGAACACTGCGAAATACAGCCAGAAGATCAGGATACCGAGGGGCTGCAGCCCGAGATCGAGGAATCGCGCCGTCGCCGCACCGTGGGCGCCACCCAGCATTGCCCAAGGCACCAGCAGCCAGGTTCCGAACGACAACACCAGCAGCCAATGGGTCGCGCCGATGATCAGCGTGTCGATGATCCACGCCGCGACCCTGCGCCAGAAGCCGGCGTACAGGTCCGGAGCCTGGTAATGGGCGGGCAGTACCTGGATGCCGCCGGCAGCGGTGGGGTCCATGGTTCGCGCATCGGGGAATGACGGCGGCGATGGTCGCACGGCAACCGGCTTTCGTCATCTGCCGGAAGCCCGGGAGCCGCGGACGCTCCGGTCCCGCACCGCCATGCGTGCGCATGCCACAATCCCGCGGTGCCAGCGCGCCACCGCCCGATCCTGCCCGACGTCCTGATTCCGGGTTTGCGCGTGGTGTTCTGCGGTACCGCGCCCGGCACGCGCTCGGCGCTGGAGGGCGCCTACTACGCGCATCCCGGCAACTATTTCTGGCGCACCTTGTTCGAGGTGGGCCTGACGCCTGTCCGCGTGGCTCCGCCGGAGTATCGCCGGGTGCTCGAGTTCGGGATCGGGCTGACCGACGTAGCCAAGCACCACTTCGGTTCGGATGCGGACCTGCCGGTGGATGCCTTCGATACCGCGGCCTTGCGCCGCAAGCTCACGCGCTACCGACCACGCATCGTCGCCTTCACCAGCAAGAACGCAGCGCGGGCGGGCCTCGCCTCCGGATCGCGCAACCTCGTCTGCGGTGAACAGGACGTGCGGATCGGGCACAGCCGCGTGTTCGTGCTGTCTTCGCCATCCGGCCAGGCGCGTGGCTTCTGGAACATCGGGCCGTGGCGGGAACTGGCGCAGGCGGCCCGTGACGAAGATCCGCGCGCCCGGTGAGGTGCCGAGCGGCAGGCCCCAGACGTTTCACAAGCGCGGAACCGCCGAACCCCGCTCCGGGTCGGCAAATGCAAATCAGTGCGCGCTCGCCTGGCCCGATTTGCGCACGATCAGCATGGCAAGTTCCAGTGCCTGTTCGTAGTTGAGCCGCGGATCGACGATGGACTTGTAGGCGCGCGCAAGGTCGGCCTCGGAAAGGTCGCGCGCGCCGCCCATGCATTCGGTCACGTCCTCGCCGGTCAATTCCAGATGCACGCCACCGAGCCGCGTGCCCGCCGCCGCGTGGATCTCGAAAGCCTGCTCGAGTTCGCTGCGGATGTTGGCGAAGCGGCGGGTCTTGACGCCACTGCCGAGTTTTTCGGTGTTGCCGTGCATCGGGTCGCATAGCCACAGCACCCGCCGCCCCTCCGCCTTCACGGCGTCGATCAGCCGCGGCAGATGCTGGCTGATGCCGCCCGCGCCCATACGGTGGACCAGGGTCAGACGGCCGGGTTCATCATCGGGATTGAGGATATCGATGAGCTGCCGCAGCTGGTCGCCATGCATCGCGGGCCCGACCTTGATCGCGATCGGGTTTCGGATGCCGCGGCAGAACTCCACGTGCGCGCCGTCGAGCGCCGCGGTGCGCATACCGATCCACGGGAAATGCGTAGACAGGTCGAACCAGCCCCACTGGCGCGGCACCTGCCGCGTCAGCGCTTGCTCGTAGGGCAACAGCAGGGCCTCGTGCGAAGTGAAGAAATCGACCTTCATGAAACCGACCGTCGGTCCCGCCAACGTCTCCATGAACCGCACGGCGCCGCCGATGCCGTCCACCATCCGCCGATACTCGGCCGCGAGCGGCGAGCGATCCACCCATGCGAGGTTCCAGTACTCGGGATGGTGCAGGTCTGCGAATCCGCCATCGACCAGCGCGCGCACGAAGTTCATGGTCATCGCCGAACGCGCGTGGCCCTCGACCATCCGCATCGGATCGGGCCGACGCGCTGCGACCGTGAACTCGGGGGCGTTGACGAGATCCCCCCGGTATACGGGCAGCGTCACACCTTCGATGGTTTCGGTATCGTCCGAACGCGGCTTGGCGTACTGACCGGCGAATCGGCCCACCCGCAGCACCGGCATCCGGAGTCCGTGCACCAGCACCAGGCTCATCTGCAGCAGCACCTTCAGGCGATTGGCAATCACCTCGTTGTTGCAGTCGGCGAACGTCTCGGCGCAATCGCCGCCCTGCAGCAGGAAGCGCTTGCCAGCCTGCGCCTCGGCCAGCAGGTTCTTGAGCGAGAGGATTTCCCACGAGGTCACCAGCGGCGGCAATTGTCCCAGCCTCTGGAGTGCCAGTTGCAATTCCACCGGATCGTCGTAGACCGGCATCTGCGTGGCGGACCGCGCTCGCCAACTGTCGACGTTCCAGGGCTGGGCCTCGCGTACTGGCCGCAACGGGGCGTGCGATGATGTCTCGGGACCGGCCATATTCACCTTCCCATCGCGCGCAGTGGCGGCGCGTCACGCAAGTGGTTGCGGCGCGGACGCGGAAGCAGGGCCCAGATCGCGAGGAGGACATACCAGATCAGGGTCCAGCCTGCCATCGACAACCCGAGGAAGCGCCAGGTCACCTGCGCGCAATCACCCGAGCCGCGCAGCATCACCGTCATGAACTGGCTGAACGGAATCGCATGCGCCTTGAGCTGGGCGAGCAGCAGGTCGAAGCCTGCCCCGCAGGCAGGAATCTGGGCCGCAGGCAGCGATTGCAACCACAACTGGCGCGCAGCGATGGCGACGCCGAACGCGGCGCCGATCAGCACCAGCACCGCGTACACCCAGCGCCCGCGCCCGCGCGGCGCATGCAACCCGCCAATGAGGAACCACAACGCCATCCACAGGAACGCCACCCGCTGCAGGACGCACAAGTTGCACGGCATCAGGTTGAGTTGCTGCTCGGCGTACAGCGCGTAGCCCAGCAGCGCGAGGCAAATCAGGAAGCCGAGCAGGAACGCGACGCGAAAGGACCAGCGGAGAGGATTCATTGGGGTGACTGCTGCGGGCCAGAACGGTTACGGTAGCGGCGGCTGGCCCGGTTGTCAGCAGGAGCCGCGGACTCACGGCGGGCTCGACAGGGCGTGCAACTGCCGGCGCGAGGCGCTGAAGTCACGGCCGAAATCATCGCTCAACAGCCGATCGGCGAGTCGCCAGATCGTTTCGGCCATCTGGGCCTTCTGGTCCGGGGGCCAGCCTTGCAGCAGCTTGTCCAAACCCCTTCTGCGCTGCTCAAGCAGGCGCGCGTAGACTTCCTCGCCGCTGCGCGTCAGAGAAACCATCTCTTCCACACGCGCGACGCAGGCTTTGCCGGCGAGCCGCTCGAGCACGGGCTGCAACCGTCCCGGCGGCGTATGCAGGCGGGCAGCCAGTTCGGCAAGCGGGATGGGCTGCGCATGGCCGATCCGGATCAGCATCCAGATCGCCCCCGGGTCGAGGTCCACGCCCGCGCTTTCGGCCAGGCGCCGATAGACGCGGGCACGGTCCTCGCGGTCGGCGAGCACCGCGAGTGCGCGCTCGATTTCCTGCGCGGAGGTGCGATCGGTCGGAATCGCAAAGGTTTCGCCCAGGTCGCTCGCGCCCGCGGTCTGCTTCAGCGCCACTTCGGGAATCAGCCACGCCAGCGCGAATGCGACCACGCCGATGCAGCCCGCGACGAGGAACACCGGCTGCAAGGCCTCTGCATATGCCTGGACGTAGCCGGCATGCAGGCCCGGGGGCAGGTTCTGCAGTTGCATCGGATTGGAATGCACCCCGGTCGAGAGGACGCCGGTCGCCGACACCCCGAAGTCACGCGCGATCCGGCGCGCCAGCACGTTCGAGAAGATCGCACCGAACACCGCCACGCCGAAGGCACCACCGATCGAGCGAAAGAAGGTGACGCCGGAGGTGGCCGCGCCGAGGTCGCGGTACGGCACGACATTCTGCACCACTATGACCAGCACCTGCATCACCATGCCGAGCCCGAAGCCCAGCACGAACATGTATGTTTCGACGAGCGCGGCGCGCGTGTGTGCGTCCATGCTGGACAGCAGGAACAGTCCGAGCGAAAAGATCGCGCAGCCCACGATCGGAAAGACCTTGTAACGGCCCCATCGCGAGATCAGTTGCCCGCTCAGGATCGAGGTGAACAGCAGTCCCGCCATCATCGCGATCAGCCGCAGTCCCGAGTCCGTAGGCGATGCACCCTGGACCACCTGCAGGTAGAGCGGCAGGTAGGTGATCGATCCGAACATCGCAAAACCGACCACCAGGCCAAGCGCGCTGCTGGTCGAAAATGCGCGCAGGCCAAACAGATGCGGTGGCAGGATCGCTTCGCGCACGCGCCGCTCGACCGCGATGAAAGCGACGAGCAGCACCGCGCCGACCACCGCGAGCACGATGATCGGCACGGACGCCCATGGGTAGCGTGTGCCACCCAACGAGGCGAGCAACACCAGGCTCGTGGCGCCGACGGCAAGCAACAACGTGCCGACGTAGTCCACGCGCGCTTCGTCGCGCCGCGGAGAATGCGGCAGCACCGCGGCGGCGACGATGAGCGCCAGCGCCCCGATCGGCAGGTTGATATAGAAGATCCAGCGCCACGACAGGTGATCGACGAAGAAACCGCCGAGCAGCGGGCCGACCACGCTCGAAACGCCGAACACCGCGCCGAAGATGCCCTGGTACTTGCCGCGCTCGCGCGGGCTGACCACGTCGGCAATGATCCCCTGCGCGGTGACGATCAGGCCCCCGCCACCGAGCCCCTGCACCGCCCGAAAGCCGATCAACTGGACGATGTCCTGGCTGATGCCGGACAGCACCGAGCCGGCGAGGAAGATCGCGATCGCCGCTACAAAGGTCTTCTTGCGTCCGTACAGGTCGCCGAGCTTGCCCCACAGCGGCGTCGAGATCGTCGAGGTCAACAGGTACGCCGTGACCACCCACGAAAGCTGGTCGAGGCCTCCAAGGTCGCCGACGATCGTCGGCAGCGCCGTGGCCACGATCGTCTGGTCCAGCGACGCCAGCAACATGCCGAGCATCAGCGAGCCGAAGATCAGGCCGATCCGCGGCTCCGTCCGATCACCCGCATCCGTTGCGATGGTCAAACCCATCGCTCCATGATGCCCGAGTCAGGCGCACATCGGATAGTGGCCCCGGTGACGGCCGCACAGGCTGCGACGCGGACGCGAATCGCCACCCCAGCATCGGAGACAGGCATTCGGCCGACCGGCACACCCTATCCGCCAAGTCCGCAGACCGTGGTTCACGGAACGTCAGCGGCGCCCGCAAGCGGCACCTTCCGGATTCGCTCCGGCCGTTGGTGCGCTTTGCCCCGCACGGGCAGCAATAAGCGTCCGCTCCACAGCATCGATCACCACCTCCGGCTTGTCGAACTGGATGTAGTGACCCGCGCCGGGAATGATTTCGTTTACACCGCGCGTCGATAACGCGGCGATTTCATCGTGCAGCTCCACCCACAAGTAGTTCTTTGCGTCGCGCATTGCCTGCGTTTCCTGCGGGGACCGCGGAAACGGCGCCCGGCTCAGGACGATCAACGGCATGTCGCCATAGCTGCCTTTTGCCGCGCGGACTTCATCGGAGCTGACGGTGAACACGTTCTCCCATTCCGACCACGCCGCCTGCATGTATTTCGGCGTGGAGTGATTGGCGAGAAATGCCAGGTTGAATGCGGCGCTGAAATGCGGGTCAGGAGCACCCACACAATATGTGAGCAGCCTGGGCTCGCCCGCGTAGCCGCCTCGCGCGGCAGGCAGGCAGCGAATACGCAGGCTGCGGACGAACTTCGTGTTTTCGCTTGTCGTTGTTGGGTCGAGCTGGCCGTAACGGCGGCCTTGGTCAAAAGACACCGGATCAACCAATACCATGCCAGCCACGTCGGCCAGATAGCGGTCGGCGAAGAGTTGCGCGTACATGCCACCCAGCGAATGCCCGACCAGGATGTACGGCGTTTCGATCGACGTGGCGATCAATAGCCGGTGCAGGTCATCCACGGCATTGGCGGCGGTGCCGGGGCGTCCGCTGGGGTCGCTGAAACCCAGGCCTGCGCGATCGTACGAACACGCCCGTGTCGTCTTGGCGATCGCCGTTTGCACCATGGCCCATGCGCGAATCTGATCGCCAAGACCCGCCTCGAAAATGACCGTCGGCGAGCCATGCCCGATGCAGTAGATATTCATCCGCCTGTCCCCGCCGATATCGACTTGGCGGGCGGGTCGGATGAAAGCCATGTTCGTCACCGCGTCCGGAGGCGGCGAGACGCACGGTGCGGCGGTCGCGATTGCGAGCCCGCAGAGCGACGCCATGCATCGAGAACGACGATGCGAAGTACCCATGCGCCCTGCCCCCGTGGAATGCGGCCACACTAGTCGCGCGTACGTTCGACGGCAAGCTGCGACACGAAGGCGAACCACAACTTGCGCGCAAATACAAAAACCCCGGCCGGGGCCGGGGTTTTCCATCGGTACGACAGAGAAGGCCGGATCAGTCTTCCGCGGCCGTCGGCGCCTGCGGCCGGTCGACCAGTTCGACGTAGGCCATCGGGGCATTGTCGCCGACGCGGTTGCCGCACTTGATGATCCGCAGGTATCCGCCGGCGCGTTCGCGGTAGCGCGGGCCGAGTTCCACGAACAACTTGCCGACCGCCTGCTTGTCGCGCAGGCGAGCGAACGCGAGCCGACGATTGGCGACGCCATCGATCTTGGCCAGCGTGATCAGCGGCTCTGCGACGCGGCGCAGGTCCTTGGCCTTGGGCAGGGTGGTACGGATCAGCTCGTGCTTGATCAGCGAGGCCGTCATGTTCTTGTACATGGCCTCGCGGTGGGAGCTGGTCCGGTTGAACTTGCGTCCGGATTTGAGGTGGCGCATGGTGAGTCTCTCTTTATCGTTATGGGAATTTCGGAAACCTGTTCCGCATTCCCGCGGTATATCCGCTTATTTGTGGCAAGTCGGGCGCTGCGCGCCCTGCAAAGGGTCAATGGCCAAGAGGAAAGCCGCTTCGTGCTGTTCTTGCTCTCGCCTTTCCCCTTCGCTCTTTACAGGTGGCGCAGCCGCCGACTTCACTCTTCCCTGCCTTCAATCAACCAAGCTGCATGCCGGACGCAATCCCGGCCGGCGGCCAGTTCTCGAGCTTGGTGCCGAGTGCCAGGCCCTTTGCGCCCAGCACGTCCTTGATCTCGGTGAGCGACTTCTTGCCGAGGTTCGGGGTCTTCAGCAGCTCGACCTCGGTCTTCTGCACCAGGTCACCGATGTAGTAGATGCTCTCGGCCTTCAGGCAGTTGGCCGACCGCACCGTGAGCTCCAGGTCGTCGATCGGGCGCAGCAGCAGCGGCGACACGCCAGTATTGTCCTTTTCGGACTCGGTCATGTCGCGGCTCTTGAAATCACCGAACACGGACAGTTGCTCGTGCAGGGTCTGCGCCGCCTGGCGTACGGCCTCGTCGACGGCTACGGTGCCATTGGTCTCGACGTCCAGTACCAGCTTGTCGAGGTTGGTGCGCTGTTCGACGCGCGCGGCATCGACCGAATACGCGACACGCCGGACCGGGCAGAACGACGCGTCGATCTGCAGGCGGCCGATGGGACGCGCTTCCTCGTCCGGGTTCACCCGGGTCACGGCCGGCTGGTAGCCGATGCCGCGACGGGCCTTGAGGCGCATGTTCAGCGAGACGTCCTTGGTCAGATGGCAGATCACGTGCTCGGGGTTGATGATCTCGACCGTATGATCGGTCGTGATGTCGCCCGCGGTCACCACGCCCTTGCCCTTCTTGGAAAGGGTGAGGGTCGATTCGTCGGCGCCGTTCAGCCGCAGCGCAACGCCCTTCAGGTTCAGCAGAACCTCGATCACGTCTTCCTGCAACCCTTCGAGCGTGGTGTATTCGTGCAGCACGCCATCGATTTCGGCTTCGACGATCGCCGCGCCGGAAATCGAGGACAGCAGCACGCGCCGGAGCGCGTTGCCGAGCGTATGGCCGTAACCGCGCTCGAGCGGCTCGACGACGACGCGTGCGTGATTGGGTCCAACCGGCTCGACCTTGAGACCGCGCGGGCGCAAAACCTGGGTGGATGAGACTGCCATGGGCTACTCCGGAAGATCACTGGTGGAGCCGCGCAGGATTCGGGCTCCGATGGTTCAACACCGGCACGGTCGCGCCGTCCGGCTCGCGTCGCTGGCGCAGGCACGGCCGATCGCCTGCCGCGTCGTCTGCAACGCGTTACTTCGAATACAGCTCGACGATCAACGCTTCGTTGATGTCGCTCGGCAGGTCGCCGCGGTCCGGCATCGTCTTGAACACGCCAGCGCCATTCTTGGCGTCGACCTCGATCCAGCCGGGCTTCAGATCCATGCTCTCGGACACCTTCATGGCTTCCTGCACGCGCAACTGCTTCTGCGCGCGCTCCGTGAGCTTGACCTCGTCGCCGGGGCGAACCGACAGCGAGGCCACATTGGTCTTCTTGCCATTGACCAGGATGGCCTTGTGCGAAACCAGTTGGCGCGCCTGCGCGCGGGTCACCGCGAAGCCCATCCGGTACACGACGTTATCCAGGCGGGCTTCCAGCATCCGCAGCAGGTTCTCGCCCGTGTTGCCCTTGAGCTGGGTCGCCTTCTTGTAGTAGTTGCTGAACGGGCGCTCGAGTACACCGTAGATGCGCTTGACCTTCTGCTTCTCGCGCAACTGCACCGCATAGTCCGATGGACGCGAACGCCGCGTGCCAACGCCATGCTGACCGGGCTTGTTTTCGAACTTGCACTTGGAGTCGATTGCGCGCGCAGGGCTCTTCAGCGACAGGTCGGCGCCTTCGCGACGGGCGAGCTTGCAGGTGGGACCACGATAACGAGCCATGACTTACACCCTGCGCTTTTTCGGAGGACGGCAGCCGTTGTGCGGAATCGGCGTGACGTCGATGATGTTGGTGACCTTGTAGCCGAGCGCGTTCAAGGAACGCACCGCCGACTCGCGTCCCGGACCCGGCCCCTTGATGCGCACTTCCAGCGACTTGACGCCGTAGTCGAGCGCCACGCGGCCGGCCTTCTCGGCGGCAACCTGCGCGGCGAACGGGGTGGACTTGCGCGAACCGCGGAAGCCCGCACCACCCGAGGTCGCCCACGACAACGCGTTGCCTTGGCGATCGGTAATGGTGATGATGGTGTTGTTGAAGGAAGCCTGCACGTGCACGATGCCATCGGTGACGATGCGCTTGGCTTTCTTCTTGGTCTTGACCGGTTGTGCCATTGTCTGTTTTCTCTAGTTACTTTTTGATGGGACGGCGCGGACCCTTGCGCGTACGCGCATTGGTGCGCGTGCGCTGGCCGCGCACCGGCAGACCGCGGCGGTGGCGCAAGCCTCGGTAGGTACCCAAGTCGATCAGCCGCTTGATGCTGATGCCGACTTCGCGGCGGAGGTCGCCTTCGATGGCGAAACGCGCGACTTCCTGGCGCAGCTTTTCCACCTCGCCTTCGGACAGCGACTTGATCATCGTGGCCGGGTCGATCCCGGCCTGCACGCAGATCGTCTTCGACCGCGAGCGGCCGATGCCGTAGATGCTTTGCAAGCCCACCCACACGTGCTTGTTGACCGGCAGGTTGACACCCGCGATGCGCGCCATATCTTCTTCTCTCCCGAACCCTGCTGGGCGGTTTGACAGCTACTGCGCTGTCAAAATCACTCAGCGTTGCCAAACAGCGAATCATAACGGAAAACCCGCCCTGCCTGGTAGCTCTACGAGCCGTCAACCGGGGCCAAAAATACCTAACTTCGCCGCAAATTCGCCTTCTTCAGCAGGCTTTCGTACTGGTGCGACACCAGGTGCGCCGAGATCTGCGCGCGGAAATCCATCGCCACAACCACCACGATCAGCAGGGACGTGCCACCGAAGTAGAACGGCACGTGCCACGCCGTCTGCAAGAAAGTCGGAATCAGGCAGACCGCCGCCAGGTACAGCGCACCGGCGCCGGTCAGGCGCGTCAGCACGCCGTCGATGTAATCGGCCGAAGCCTTGCCGGGGCGGATGCCTGGGATCAGCGCGCCCGAGCGCTTCAAATTGTCCGCGGTCTCCTGCGCGTTGAACACGATCGCGGTGTAGAAGAACGCGAAGGTGATGATCAGCAGCGCGTACAGGATCATGTAC
>JBOHYO010000092.1:0-8025 GCA_050737935.1 Rhodanobacteraceae bacterium | reverse complement strand
CGCACCAGGTGCAGCAGCCGTGCCTGGGGCAGCGCCGCGTGGACCAGTCCCGCCAGCACCCAGTTCGGCGGCTGCTTGTCGATGTAGAAGGACTTGCCCATCGCACGCCACTGCGTCTGCGCGAGATAGCGGCGCCCGACTTCCGCAAGGTCGAGATTCGGCAACCGCGACAGGAACGCCTGGCTTTGCGTATGGCTCGTATCGGCCGCCCAGTGCAACTGGTTGCCGAAATCCACCAGTTCGCCGGCGCTGGTCACATCGGAATGATTTCCGAGCATCCGCTCCAGGACGGTGGTTCCGGAACGCGCCATGCCGACGATGAAGATCGGTTGCGGCCCGTCGTTCACGATTTCGCTTGGCTGCACCACGTGCTCATCGCAAACCTCGATCAGGCGCTCCAGGTAGGCGCGCTGGGCGGCCGGGTCGTACGGGTTGCGCGTGCGCATGATCGCATTGCCGCGGGCGAGTGCATTCCATGCTTCGCCATGGCGGCCCAGATCATCCAGTTCCTTGTACTGCGCAAATTCGAGTGCAGCGTGGTCACGCGTGGCCTGGACGACCCGCGCAAGACCCGAGGCCAGCGAGTCCAGATGATTGTGATCTTCCGTTTGCTTGCGCAACCTCGACAGTGCGAGCGCAGCGCGTCCGCCGGTTGGCGTCTGCCCAACGCTGGCCTCCAGTTCGGACTCGGCTTCGGCAAGACGCCCGTTGAAATAAAGCTGCACGCCGTGATGAAAGTGGATCTGCGCGCCACTCGCACCAGCCGCAATCGCGCGCTCGATCAATGCCAGCGATTCGGCATTCTCGTCCAGGCGCTGGCGGAAGTCGGAGAGTCGCAACAGCCATGATGCCTGGGTGGCCTGGGCGAGTGCCGGCCGCGCCAGGCACTCGCGTGCGGCCACCGCTTCGCCAACCCGCAGCAACGATTCCACCACGCCGCACAAGGCTTCCGGATCCTCCGGCGCCGCCTCGTTCGCCGCAAGCGCATGGCGCGCCGCGTCACGAATCCGGTCCTCGCGCCAGGCCAGATCCGCCGCCAACAGCCGTGTCCGGTAGTCCGACGCTGCCGCGGCCTCCACGGCCTCCAATTGCAGTCGTGCAGCCGCCAACTGACCCTGCGCGAGATATTGCGCAGCACGCTCCCAGCGTCGTTCGGCCGATCGGCTCATGGGCTTGGCGCCGAATCCGGCGTCGGGGAAAGCGTTTGTATCAATCCGGACAATTGCGCTTCATAGCGCCGCCACTCCCCGAACGCGCGGGTATGCACGCCCGAACGCACCTGTGCCGCACTCAACGTCGAACTGGGCGCCGCATTGCGCGAGATGTCAACGCATCCTGGCTCCCATTCCAGCCCGCAGAAGTCGATAACCTTGCGCAGGGTCGTCTCGGGGTCGTGCACCAGGTCCGCGTATCGGACATCCAGAATCGCGCCCGGCATCAGGGCGTGCCACCGCGCCATCGTGCGCTGGTAGTCGGCGCAGTAGCAGGCCAGCGTCGACTGGTCATAGCTCCAGGCGCTGGCGTCACCGAAGAACATGCGCCAGTTGGAGAAGCACACGTCCATGGGATCGCGCACCAGGTTGAGGATCGGTGCCTGCGGCAAGGCCGCATGGATCACGCCCGCGAGCGCCCAGTTCGGCGAGTGCTTGTCGATGTAAATACGCTTGCCGCCCGCCCGCCACTGCGTCTGTGCGAGGTAACGCCGTCCGACTTCTGCGAAATCGACCTCAGGCAGCCTCGCCAGCAAGACATCGGCATAAGCGTTGCGTGTGTCCGCCACCCAGTGCAACTGCGATCCCATGTCGGGCAACTCGCCGGCGACGGTGACGCCGGAATGGTTGCCGAGCATGCGTTCGAGCAGCGTCGAGCCCGAGCGCGGCATTCCCACGACGAAGATGGGTCGGGCACCCTCCACCGGGCGTGCCCTTGCACGCAGGATGCCGGGCACGCACTGCTCAAGGAATGGTTCGAGACCTGCACTTCGTTGCTCCGCTTGGTCCCGCAGTCGCGCGTACATCAGGGCGTTGCCATGGGCAAGCGCCTCCCACGCCTCCTGATCGCGCCCCAGATCCTCGAGTGTCTTGTAGCGCGCGAACTCGAGGGCTGCGTGATCCGTACCACCTTGCTTGACCGCGTCCAGGCTGCGCGTGATCGACTCGAGATGATTGTGCTCAGGCGTCTGTTTTCGCAGGCGCACCAGTGGTACCGCGACGTGCCCGTGGCCGGGCGCCTGAGCCAGCGATTCCGCAAACTCCGCTTCGGCTTCTGCGAGGCGCCCGTTGAACATGAGCTCCTCTCCGCGCCGAAACCTGAGTGCGGGCGAGTCATGCCCTTGCGCCTGCGCCCGGTCGAGCAGAGCCAGCGCCTCGGCATGCTCCTCCAGCCGCTTGCGGTGGCCGGCAATCCGCATCAGCAGCAAGGGATTGTCGCAGGCCCTGAGGGACGGGTGCTCCAACAACTCCCGCGCCGCGACGATCTCGCCGGTGACCAGCAGTACGGCGATCACCGTGCAGAGGGTTTCAGGATCCGCGCAACCCGCGCGCGCTGCCTCGAGCGCAAACGCCGCGCCGTCGCGAATCCCGTTTTCCCGCCAGGCGATCTGGGCAGCGAGCAAATGCGTCAGCGCTGCATCCGGCTCGTGGATGCGCATCGATGCCAATACCTGGTGCGCATCGTCGAGCCGTCCCTGCAGCAGGTGCTGGCGTCCCTCGAGCCAGCGGGGATTGGAGGACGGGCCGGCAGGCTGGGCCGATGGCGCGATCACAGCAGCGCGATGTCGGCGATCGCGTCGAAACGGGCTTTGATGCGCGCCAGCAGCGAGACGCGGGCGGCGCGCAGCTTCGGATCCTCGGCCATGACCATGACCTCGTCGAAGAAGCGGTCGATCGGCGCCTGCAACTGCGCGAGACGTGCGAGCGCGCCCGCGTAGTCGCGCTCGGCGGCGGCGACGTCGAGACGGGAAGCATTGTCGTTTCCTGCTTCGTCCAGCGCCTGGGCCAGCGCTTGCCCGGCCGGTTCGCACAACAGCTCCGGATCCAGTCCGCGTCGTGCGGCGGCCGCGGTGTCGATGCCTTCCTTGCGCAGGATGTTGGCGACGCGCTTGTTCGCCGCTGCGAGTTTCTCGGCTTCCGGTTGCTGCGCGAATACCGCAACCGCGCGCAGGCGACGATCGAAATCGAGCAGGCTTGCAGGGCGCACCGCGGCCACGGCTTCGAATTGCTGGGGCGTGAAGCCTTGCTCTGTGTAGTAGCCGCGCAAGCGATCGAGGATGAAGTCGCGAAGTTCGGCAACCAATCCAGCCCGACGGACGTCGGTGCTTTTCCCCTCTCCCTCCGCGAGAGGCGGAGCGAAGTGAACGCGCGCGGAGCGCGAGCGCGAAGCGCCGGGTGAGGGTTCGGGGCCCTGCGCAAGTTTCGTACCCTCACCCCCAGCTCCTCTCCCGGAGGGAGAGGAGAGAAAAGCTGCATCCGGGACTTGCGCCAGCGCCTCGCGCAGCAATCGGTCCAGATCCAGATCGAGCCCCCCCTCAATCAGTGTCCGCGCCAAGCCCAACGCGGTGCGGCGCAGCGCAAATGGATCCTTGTTGCCGGTGGGCTTCATGCCCACCGCGAAGATGCCGGCGAGCGTATCGAGCTTGTCGGCGAGCGACAGGCATTGCCCGAGGATGCCCTCGGCGATGCCGTCACCGGCGTTGCGCGGACGATAGAACTCGTCGAGTGCACTGGCGACTTCGGCGCGTTCGCCTTGTGCCGTCGCATAGTGGCGCCCCATCACGCCCTGCAGTTCCGGAAAATCGCCGACCATCCGGGTCAGCAGGTCGCAGCGCGACAGCCCGGCGGCGCGCGCGGCATCGGCGGCATCCACTTCGATGCCTTGCGCGAACAGTCGCTCGGCGATCGCGCTGGCGAGCTCGGCGATGCGCAAGGTCTTGTCCCACAGGCTGCCCAGCGCGCGCTGCCACACCACCTCGCGCAGGCCCTGCTGGTGGTCGGAGAGCGGCGTCTTCAAATCCTCGTCGAAGAAGTACTTCGCGTCGGCAAAGCGCGGGCGGATCACCCGTTCGTAGCCGTGCCGGACTAGCGCGGGATCGTTCGATGCGAGATTGGCGATACCGATGAAATGCTCGGTCAGTTTTCCTTCCGCATCGAACACCGGCACGAACTTCTGGTTGGCGCGCATGGTGGTGACCAGCGCCGCGTGCGGCACGTCGAGGTAATCGCGGTCGAACGTGCAGGCGATCGCGACCGGCCATTCGTTGAGGTTGGCCAGTTCATCGAGCAGTGCCTCATCGAGGTGCGGCTTGCAGTCGGCAGGCGCGACGCCCGCGACTTCGTCGCGAATCCGCTGGCGGCGCTCGGCCGGATCGGCCAATACCTTGGCCGCGCGCAGCGAATCAACATAACTGTCGGCATCGGCGAGATGTATCGGCGCCGGGTGCATGAAACGATGGCCACGCGACTGGCGGCCGCTCTTCAGGCCCAGCAACTCACCGGTGATCACCTGGTCGCCGTGCAACATCACCAGCCAGTGCACGGGCCGCACGAAGGAAAAATCGTGGTCACCCCAGCGCATCGGCTTCGCGACCGGCAATGCGGCGGCCGCTTCGCGCACGATCTCCGGCAGGAGTTCGGCGGTCGTGCGGCCCGGCGCGATCCTTCGATGCACGAAGCGTTCGCCCTTGGCGTCCGTCGTGCGTTCGAGTTGCGTCCACTCGACGCCGGCCTTGTTCGCGAAGCCGAGCAACGCCCTGGTGGGCTGGCCTTCCGCATCCAGCGCAATATTGACGTAGGGCCCGAAGTTTTCGCTGCGCTGCTCGGGTTGGAGAAATGCGACGCCGGGTACCAGCACCGCCAGTCGCCGCGGCGTTGCAAAGGCGTGCGCGTGTTCGGTGTCGGCGGCGATGCCGCGTTTCGACAAACCCTCGCACACCCCTCGCGCGAACGCCTGCGCGAGGTCGTCCACCGCGTGGATGGGCAACTCCTCGACACCGATTTCCATCAGCAGGGACTTGGCGTTGCTCACTGCGAACCCTTGAAACCCATCCCCACTCGGCGCTGCGCGCCACCCTCCCCTTGAAGGGGAGGGCTCGAAAGCCGGGGCGAGCCAAGCTCTTCCCCTCCCCCTTCAAGGGGGAGGCCGGAGGGATGGGGTAAATGGACCAAACACGCAGGTTGAGGGGGGTGCATTTTGCGAACCCCAACTTGGCGAATAATGAATGTGACGGGCTCAGCCATGCGCGGCCTCCGCGGCCGGCGCCTCGCGGGGCGCAACCCATTCCTTCGCGACCGACTGCGCCAGTGCCCGCACCCGAAGGATGTAACGCTGGCGTTCGGTGACCGAAATTGCGCGGCGCGCGTCCAGCAAATTGAAGGCGTGGCTGGCCTTCATCACCTGTTCGTAGGCCGGCAGCGGCAGGTGCAGCGCGACCAGCTTGTTGGCCTCCGCCTCGCAGGCGTCGAAGCGGTGGAACAGTTCCTTCGTGTCGGCGTGCTCGAAGTTGTAGGCGCTCTGTTCCACCTCGTTGCGGCGGAACACGTCGCCGTAGGTGACGACGCCATGCGGCGCTTCCGTCCAGACCAGGTCGAACACGCTGTCGACGTTTTGCAGGTACATCGCGAGCCGCTCGAGGCCGTAGGTGATCTCGGCCGTCACCGGCTTGCATTCGAGCCCGCCGGCTTGCTGGAAATAGGTGAATTGGGTGACTTCCATCCCGTTCAACCAGACCTCCCAGCCGAGACCCCAAGCGCCAAGGGTTGGTGATTCCCAGTTGTCCTCGACC
Source organism: Rhodanobacteraceae bacterium (assembly GCA_050737935.1). GTDB lineage: Bacteria > Pseudomonadota > Gammaproteobacteria > Xanthomonadales > Rhodanobacteraceae > 66-474. The sequence goes on along the minus strand of JBOHYO010000092.1, from coordinate 2,246 downwards.
AGCCGCAAATCATGCACCTGCGGATCGATGCCGAGTTCGCGCAGGGAATTGAAGTAGCGTTCCAGCACGTCATCCGGATTGGGTTTCAGGACGACTTGATATTGGTAATACTGCTGCAGGCGGTTGGGATTTTCGCCGTAGCGGCCATCGGTGGGCCGGCGGCACGGCTGCACGTAGGCCGCGGCCCAAGGCTCCGGTCCCAGCGCGCGCAGGAAGGTCGCCGGGTGGAAGGTGCCCGCGCCGACTTCAAGGTCCAGCGGCTGCAGCAGAAGGCAGCCCTGGTCCGCCCAATAGCGGTTCAGGGTCTGGATGACCTGCTGGAACGTCGGTCCTGCCAACTGCTTCCCCGGTGCGCCGCACAAAGCGCGTTAGTATAGCCGCCGGGCCTGATCCATCGCGGATCGGAGCGATTTCCGGTCGCGACAGGAGTGGGCTTTCCGTTCGCGCTGAGCGTAGTGAGCGTAGCGAACGAAGTCGAAGCGGGTTGTCCTTCGACTCTGCCCCTGCGGGGCTACGCTCAGAGCTTGCCCCGGACTTGATCCGGGGACGAACGGTCATGGTTCGGCAACGGGGTAGGCAATGGCGGCAATTCCCAATTCGACTGCGGTACTCGGCCGGCAAGGCCGCCTGGAATTGGGCGAGGTGCTGGCCGCGCTGGTCGCCGACGGGCTGCTCGCGGCCGAGGACGGCAAGCGCATCCGCACCACCAGCCGCGCGGGCAGGGGGCCGGTCGAATTGCATCCGCTGGTGGTGATCGCGAGCAGCAAACCGGAGAACCGAGCCGACCGCGGCAAACCGCTGACAGTGGAATCGCTGACGGTCTGGCTGGCCGAGAAGGCGGGCCTTCCGTACCTCAAGATCGATCCGATGAAGATCGACGTGGCGGCGGTGACGCAAGCGGTGAGCCAGGCCTACGCGCAGCGCCACCGGATCCTGCCGGTCGCGGTCAATCACGGCACGGTCACCTTTGCCAGCGCCGAGCCGTTCGACAGCGACTGGGCCGCCGACCTGTCGCAGATGCTCAGGCGCGAGGTCAAGCGCGTGGTGGCCAACCCGCTGGACATCCATCGCTACCTGATGGAGTTCTACGGCGTCCAGCGCTCGATTGCCAAGGCGCGCGAAGCCAAGCAGGATTCGATGGACGGCTCGGCGATCCTGAACTTCGAGCAGTTGCTGGAGCTCGGCAAGGCCGGCGAGATCGGTGCCGACGACCGCCATGTCGTCCACATCGTCGATTGGCTGCTGCAGTACGCGTTCGAGCAACGCGCTTCGGACATCCACCTGGAACCGCGCCGCGAAGCCGCTGTGATCCGCTTCCGGATCGACGGCGTGATGCACAAGGTATTCGAATTGCCGCCCGCGGTGATGACCGCGGTGACAGCCCGCATCAAAATCCTGGCGCGGCTCGACGTCGCCGAAAAACGGCGCCCGCAGGACGGCCGCATCAAGACCCGTTCGGCGGGCGGGCGCGAGGTGGAACTGCGCATTTCCTCGATGCCGACCGCGTTCGGCGAAAAGATCGTGATGCGCATCTTCGACCCGGACATCGTGGTCAAGCAATTCGCGCAGCTCGGGTTTTCGTCCGAGGAAGAGGAAACCTGGCGCGCGATGGTCGAGCGTCCGCACGGCATCGTGCTGGTCACCGGGCCCACCGGTTCGGGCAAGACCACCACGCTGTACTCCACGTTGAAGCACCTCGCGCGGCCCGAACTCAACGTGTGCACCATCGAGGACCCGATCGAAATGGTCTCGCCGGAGTTCAACCAGTCGCAGGTACAGCCGGCAATCGACTTCGATTTCGCAGCCGGGGTGCGCACGCTGCTCCGGCAGGATCCCGACATCATCATGGTCGGCGAGGTACGCGACCTCGAGACCGCGCAAATGGCGGTGCAGGCGTCGCTCACCGGACACCTGGTGCTCTCAACACTGCACACCAACGACGCGCCGTCGGCGATCACTCGCCTTCTGGATCTCGGCGTGCCGCATTACCTGATCCAGTCGACGCTTTCGGGCGTGGTCGCGCAGCGGCTGGTGCGTACCCTGTGCCCGCACTGCAAGAGGAAGGCGAAACAGGATCCTCACACCTGGTCGGTACTGACCCGCGGCTGGGTGATCCCGCCGCCTGCCGAGGTATGCGAACCGGTCGGCTGCCTCGAATGCCGCAAGACCGGGTTCCTCGGTCGTACCGGCATCTACGAAATGATGACGATCACCGCGCGGTCGCGCGGAATGATCACCGCGCAACT
>JBOHYO010000091.1:0-8160 GCA_050737935.1 Rhodanobacteraceae bacterium | reverse complement strand
GCCATCGATGCCATCGCGATCGGCATCGGTGCATGGCTGCTCGGGGTGCCGCTGGCCACGCCGATCGCGGTCATCGTTTTCTTCGGCGCACTGGTGCCCATCATCGGCTCCATTGTCGCGGGCGCCGCTGCCGTGGTCATCGCGCTGCTGTTCAACGGCTTGACGGACGCACTGATCATGACGGGAATCGTGTTGCTGGTGAACCAGCTCGAAGGCAATGTCCTGCATCCGTTGATCACCGGCAGTGTCGTACGGGTGCATCCGCTGGCGGTTGTCCTCGGCGTCACCGCGGGCGCGGCCATCGCCGGTGTTGCCGGCGCCTTTTTCGCCGTACCGCTGATCGCCACCGCGAACGCAATGATCAATGCGGCCGCGCACTACCCGCTTGGCGGCAATGCCACCGATGCGTCCGGCAGCGGTCCGGCCAGTTCGTGAACCAGCCGCCGAACGGGCGCCCCGTGGCGCCCGTTCGGAGTAGTCACGGCAAAAGCGGTGTCACTCGACACTGATCGATCCATGCATCATTGCGGAGTGGCCCGGGAAGCTGCAGAAGAACACGTACGGGCCACCATCCTTGATCTTGCTGACCGGGAAACTGACCGAGGTGGTTTCGCCGCCACCGATCAGCTTGGTATGCGCGATGATGCGCGAATCGTCGGCCTTGAGGTAGCCGTTGCCCAGGCCGGCAGCCGCGGCTTCCTTGTCCACCGCCTCCATGTCGGACTGCCTGGTGATGACCACGTCGTGGCCCATCGCCGCGACCGGCAGGTTGCCCGTGTGCTTCAGGGTGATCTTGAAGTCGGTGCAGGAGGATGGAACCACGATGGATCCGACGTTGTACTGCATCGCATCGCTGGCCTCGATTTCCGTGCTGCAATTGTTGACGGTGGCCGCGGGCTTGCCGTTGCTCGCCGCCATGGCACCGCCCGACGCGGTGGTGGCCGGCATCGCCGCCGTCCCTGCCATCCCTGGCATCCCTGCGGTCGTTGCAGGCGCGGTCGTCATGGGTGCCGCAGTCGTTGTGGCAGGCATCGGGCTCGTGGTGCCCGGCGCCGGTTGGTTCGATGAGGAATTGTTGCCGCCGCAGGCCGCGAGCACCAGCGAACAAGCAAGGACAGGCGCTAGCATCTTCACGTTCATCATTCGTTCTCCTTTGCCAAGGGGCGGATTATCGGCAGGCAATGCTCCACGTCGCGTGAAGACGGATACAACGACTGACATACTCCAGTTTGGGGCGATCGACGCCAGTTCGGAGCGACTTCCGTGGAATGGCACGCAGTCGACCGTCGACCGGGGGTGGAAGCATGGACGGACAGTCAACTCCAGACATGCCTGCGGAGAGGCATGCGCGCGGCGCGAGCGCTACATCTTCTCCAATGGACAGCGGAGCTTGGTGCCCGCGAAGCTGGGCGCGTGGCAGGACTGGATGCAGGCCAAGGTGCAGCAGCGCGCGCTGCGAAGCGAGGTCTTCCAGCCCCGCAAGGGCGATGTGTTCTAAAAGGGGACGGAGGTAACTAAGTCAGGTTAATTACCTCCGTCCCCTTTTTGGCGTGACTCGCCAGATCACGTTGCCGACGTCGTCGGCGACCAGCAGAGCCCCGGCATGATCCACCGCAACGCCGACCGGTCGCCCGTATGCCTTGCTGTCCGCAGAGACGAATCCCGTAACGATGTCCTCCGGCGGACCCGCCGGCCTGCCGTCGGCGAAGGGAACGAAGACCACCTTGTAGCCGCTGCGCGGACGCCGGTTCCATGATCCGTGTTCGCCGATGAATGCACCGCCGCGGTAACGTGCCGGGAAAAGGTCCCCGCTGTAAAACGCCAGTCCGAGCGGCGCCACGTGCGAGCCGAGTGCGTAATCGGGAACGATCGCGCGTGCCAAGAGATCGGGACGCTGCGGTTCCACCCGGGGATCCACGTGCTGCCCGAAGTAACTGTACGGCCAGCCGTAAAAGCCACCCGGTGTCACCGACGTCAGATAATCGGGAACAAGGTCACCCCCCAGCTCGTCGCGCCCGTTGACGACCGCCCACAGCGCGCCGGTATCGGGTTGCACGGCCATGCCGACGGGGTTGCGCATGCCGAACGCGAACATGCGCTTGTCGCCCGTTTCGGGATCGACCTGGACGATGCGGGCGCGGCCCTCTTCGACCGCCATGCCGTGGTCGCCGACATTGCTGTTGGAGCCGATCGCAACGTACAGCACGTCACCATGCGGAATTGCAACGACGTTCTTCGTCCAGTGGTAATTGATCGGCCCCGCGGGCAAGTCGGTCACCTTCTCCGCGTGCGTGGCAATCGACGTCTCGCCCTCTCGATAGGGAAAGCGCAGCAGCGCGTCGGTGTCGGCGACATAGAGAGACCCGTCCAGCAGCACCATCCCGAAAGGCGAGTGCAAATGATCGAGAAACACGCTGCGAACGTCCGCGACGCCGTCGCCGTTGCTGTCGCGCAACAGCACGATACGGTCCGGGCTCGGCACGTCGGCGCCCGCGCGCTTCATCACCCGCTTCATGACCCAGCCCTTCAGGCCGCCATCGCTATGCGATTCGGCCGGGGCGTTGCTTTCGGCAACCAGCACGTCGCCGTTGGGAAGCACGTACAGCCAGCGCGGATGATCGAGACCGCGCGCGAAAGCGTCGACCTCGAAACCCGGCGCGGCTTGGGGTTTGGCGCCGCCCGCCCAACCCTCGGCCGGCGCGATGTTGACCGTCGGAATGGTCTCGGGATTCGGCGGCGGCAGCGGAGGGTTCGCTCCCGTTTGCGCCTTGACCGGCAAGGTCGCGTTGACCCCGCAGCCCGCAAGCGCCAGCAGCGCTGCCATCGCAACGCACGCCCGCAGCACACGCAGCTTTTCGCTACGCAAGCGCACGGCTCGGATCCGCACAGCCCGGACCTTGATCTCCTTCATCATTGGTTTGCTTAGGCCATCATCGGTGAACCAGGCCTGAGTGATACCGGCAATGCGCGCTGCGGCCGAAGCGCCGCCGCCTTGGCGACGCGAGCAAATATCCGCACCCGTCGGCGTACCCCCTGGAATATTGACTGCGCGTTAAGGCCGTACCATTAACCTGAGCAATGCCTTGGCTCAGAAGGAACGACCCATGACACGTGTTACTGCGTTGCTTGCATTCGCATCCATTGCCTTGCTCGCCGGGTGCGCGACCGACAACGAGCGGAGCCCTGCATCGCCTGCAGCCGCCGACTCCTCGATCCGTGCGCACGCGGAGCTCGCGTCGGCGAGCGGCAGCGACGTTTCCGGCAGGCTTTCGTTCGTGGATACTACCCAGGGCGTCCGCATCACCGGTCGCATTGCCGGGCTCGAACCTGGCAGCACCCACGGTTTCCACATCCACGAGCACGGCGACTGCAGCACGCCGGATGCCAGCAGCGCCGGCGGGCATTTCAATCCGACGCAACAGCCCCACGGCCATCCCGCCGAGGGCCCCCGCCATGCCGGTGACCTCCCCAATCAGCAGGCGAACGCCGAAGGCGTCGCCACGGTGGACGTGCTGGCGAAAGATATCCAACTCGGCACCGGCGACAGCACCGACATCATGGGCGACGCGGTCATCGTGCATGAAAAGCCTGACGACTACAGCAGCCAGCCTTCCGGCAATGCGGGCGCGCGCATTGCCTGTGGCGTGATCACCCGCGATTGAGAGGCGCACCGCCGTCGCGGCATGCAATGCCCCGGCTCGGTGGTGGGTCCAAGCGAGCACCGAACCGCAACGGCGCAGGCCGCCCGCGACCCTTCTCCGCGCTGGGCCGGTGCATCACGTGGCACCGCGCGTCGCCACCAGCTTTTGATACAGCATGCCGCCCACGTAGAAGGTCAGTCCCAGGACCACGAGGCTGATGATCCGCGCCAGCGGTGGTGATCCGCTCAGGTCGTACAGCAGCACCTTCCCCGCCGTCGCGCCGAACACCAGCAGCGACGATTGGCCGAGCATCCGGTTGTTCTTCCACATGGACAGGCCAAGGCACGCGAGCGCCAGCAGGCCCCACGCGGTCGACTGGATGATCCGGATATCGAGCATGCGCACCGCTGCCGCCATCAGCATGATGTGGCCGGCATAGACCAGCACAAGCTTCACTTCGCGCAAGCCTTCCTGCCTCGCAGCGAGGTAATAGCCGCCGTACAACAGCGCCGCGTAGGCGATGGGCAGGATCGCATGGCCCGGCACCTGGTCGACGCTGAAACCGACAAGGACGCGCAGGTAATTGAGCACGAACACCAGCGCCACTACCGCCCACAATGCGTACCGCCCGGGCGAAACGTCGGTGCGGGTCCTGCTCAGCCACAGCGCGAGCGGCGCGAGGGCGAATATGACCCACGGCTGCAGCTCGTTCGGGAGGGCTTCGAGATATCCTGCGTGAAACAGCACCAGCGCCAGGTAGCACCACAACAGGAAAGCGCCGCCCGGCAGCGGCCGGCGCAGCAATTGACGTGCTGCCCAATAGAGCAACCCGACGGCAGCAAGGCTGCCGAACGAAATCTACGGCGCGAGCGCCGGCAAGTGCCGGTCCAATACGTAGTATTGCAAGGCATAGAACAGCAGCAGCGCCGGCAGGTGCGCCGCTGCCGTGACCGTGTCCATCGGCGCTCGCCGCCGCACCGAAAACCAGACCGTCGCAATACCGAAAATCACGAACTGCACCGATTGGAACACCAGCGCCGCGACCCATTGGTCGGACGCGTGCGCGTGCCAGATCACGTCGAATCCGACCAGCGCGAGGTATGCGGCCAGCAGGTAGATCAACCGGCGCTCATACCAGATCGCGTAAACACTGAACACCACGCCCCAGGCCGAGTAATACACCACCAGGTCCATGATGGAGCCGGTGGCGCTGGCGAGCAGGAACGGCGCGGAATAGGAACCGACCGCGGCAAACAGTGCATACAGGTCACTATTGAATGCCCGGCACAGCCACAGCGACAGGGCGCACACCGCGATTACCAACAGCCCGGCGGTTTTCACGCCGATGAGCTCGTAGTGGAGATGCGCGCCGTAGATCGCAAGAAACAGCATCACCACGCCGCATGCGGGCAGGTAACCCGCATACCGTTCCCACGACCCGCGCAATCCGAAACCCACGCCGATCAGCACGATCCCGCCCGCCACGACGGCCGCCACCTGCACGACCGGCGTCAGCCACCCGCTGTCGATGCCGAGACGAATGACGTAGGCTGCCGCCAACAGGAAAGCCAGCGCACCGCCCCAGCCCAGAATGCTGGTGACCGGCGAACCGCGATCGGGAACAGGCATGGGCGCAGCCTGCCGGGCCGCAGAATGGCCGGGCTCGGCAGTGGCGCTCCTGGCCTGGGCGGCGACCGCGGGTTGTGTCGGCGGGCGCACGTCCTCCAACCACATCTCCCCCGGTTGCGGTTGCGCGCGTGACGCCTGCGGCTGCGCATGTGGCGCCTGCGGCTGCGGGGATTGTTGTCCCTCGGATCGCATCTCCAGGCGATCCACAATCCACGCGACTCGATTCTCCAATGCAGCCAACCGATCCTCGACACTTTCCCCCGACATGGCCCGTCACTCCCGTGGTTGTGGGACCGGTCAAACTGGTGTCGTCACTCCGGTGGCGTTTATAGCACTCCGGACAACCCATCGCACGCTCCGCGCGACCAGCCGTCCCGGCCTTCCTTCGCTTGCGCTTTTGCTTACTTCAACACGCGGTCGTACAGCGCGAACATCTCGGACCAGCCGCGCTCCGCGGCAGCCTCGTCGTACACCGGAAAGTCGGGCTTCATCCAGCCATGCGAAGCGCCACGATACGTTTCGCAGCGATAATGCACGCCCGCATCATCCAGCGCTTGCTTGAAGCGCTCGACCATTTCCGGTGGACAACTGCGATCGTTGTCGGCAACGGCGACGTACAACTCCGCGCGGATCTTCGGCGCCAGCAAGTGCGGGCTTGCCGGATCGTCCGTGGCCAGGCGGCCACCATGGAAGCTGATCGCGGCCGCAACGCGCTCCGGATACGTCCCCGCGGCGGTGATCGCCATGCCCCCGCCCATGCAGAAGCCGACGGTGCCAACCTTGTCGCCGACCACGTCCCCGCGGGTATCGAGGTATGCCAGCAGCGCTTCCGTATCCTGCGCGGCCCTGGCGTTGTCCGTGGTCGCCATCAGCGGCCCGACCATGGCCCGGAAATCGCCGGCGAAAGCTTCCTTCGGATCCAGCGGACCATACGCGCCGTAGCGATAGAACAGGTCCGGTACCAGCGCCACGTAGCCACCCCTGGCGAGGCGCTCCCCGATCTGCAGCAACGCGGGGCGGATACCGAACGCATCCATGTACACGATCACCGCCGGCCAGGGACCCGCGCCATCGGGCGTGAAGACGTGCACCGGGCATTGTCCGCCGCGCGTGCGAATGGTGACTTCTTCGTGTTTCACGATGCGTGCCCCTCATTGCGGCGGAATGACATGCGACGCTGCCACTGCGACACGTCGGCCCACGGGTATCCGGTCATGATAACGCGCGGCCCCACGAAACGACCGGACCGTGCGTTCGCGGACTGTTCGCGCGCAAGCAGATTGGGGGAGGTCAGCGCAAGTTTGCGAAACGGCCAAGTTGCGCGCATCGAGCGGATTGCGGCGTAACACCCGTGCGGTGAACCCGATCCCGGCTTCACGACGCCGCGAACACAGCCTTGATCGTCGGCGGCGCCTTCGGCCGCGCGTACATCCTTTCCACGTAGGTACGGAGCGCGGGCGCGTCGCCCAGCATGTCCGCAAACCCCGCCCAGTCGAGCGTATAGGCAGCATTGAGATCTGCCACGCTCAAGCGGTCGCCGACCAGGTACTTGCGCCCCTGCATGTGCTTTTCCAGCACCGCCACCATCTCCTTGCACTCCCGGGTCGCGATCTCGATGTCGGCCGGGATCCTCTTGTCTTCCGGATAGATCATCGCGTTGCGTGCGATCCGCCACAGCGGCTGCTCGATCTCCGTAACCAGGAAGAAGATCCAGCGATACATCTGCGCGCGCTCCACGATGTCTTCGGGGATCAATCCGCGCGCCGGAAACTTCTCCGCAAGGTAGAGCTGGATCGCCGCCGATTCCGTCAGCACCACGTTCCCATCGACCAGCACAGGCACCTTTCCGGTCGGATTGAGGGCCCGAAACTCCGGCGATCGGGCTTCTTCACCATCGGGATCTATCAGCACCTGTTCGTAGTCGATTCCCAGCTCGTTCAAAAGCCAGATCGCGCGCAAAGCGCGTGACGGCGGCTGGCCGTACAGTTTCATCTTCGCCATCTCCGTGTCCCTCGTCGGCATAGCTTCAAGAAAGCATCACATCAACCCTACGAACAACACACGTACGAATCGACACCGGCCACACATGCATTTGGCCATGATAGCGTCGCGCAAATCGTCGACTGCGCCAAAGGGTAGTGGTGTAGCTTGAAGCTGATCCGTTCGCGTTGAGCGTAGCGAGCACTGCGAGCGAAAGTCGAAACGCGCTCGGCCGTTCGACTTCGCGCGTCCGCGCTACGCTCAGGGCGAATGGAATTTCAAACCAGACCGTCGCCCGCTAATGTTCCAGCGATGCCACGACACCCGCACTACTCGATCGAATGAAAATGAAACCGCCCTCTTTCGTCATGGCGGCCGTGCACGCGGCACTTGCCTCGCTTGCCTGCCTCGTGTCGGCTGCGACCTTCGCAGCAGCGCCGCCGAGCCAGCGTGCAGCGCGCCCATGGATGAACCCCCACCTGTCGCCCGACCAGCGCGCCGGGCTGGTGCTGAAGGCGATGACGCAGGACGAAAAATTCCGGTTGCTCCGCACCGAATACGGCGATGCCGAAAACAGCCACCCGAAGCCGCCGGGCGCGCTGGGTTCGGCGGGTTACCAACCGGCAATCACGCGACTTGGCCTGCCGGCCATCCAGGAAAGCGACGCGGGCTTGGGGGTCGCCAAGCCACTCGCGCTCGGCGCCACCGCCCTACCCTCAGGCCTCGCGACCGCGGCCAGTTTCGATCCGGCGCTGGCGTACGCAGGCGGCGCGATGATCGGCGGCGAAGCGCATCGCCGCGGCTTCAACGTGATGCTGGCCGGCGGCGCGGACCTGGTGCGCGATCCGCGCAACGGCCGCAATTTCGAATACGCGGGCGAAGATCCGCTGCTGGCCGGCCTGATCGTCGG
>JBOHYO010000090.1:0-2408 GCA_050737935.1 Rhodanobacteraceae bacterium | reverse complement strand
GGGCGGCGAGTGCAACCCCGGCGATCGCGAGCAAGGTGGTTGCGAGCAGGCCCCGCAACATCATCATGACGGTCGCTCCACCAGGATCTTGAGGTCATGGAAAATGGCGTCGTTGGTCGAGCCCGGTGTCGCCAGCAACCGCGCGCGCCCTTCGCGATCGAAGATGTAGATCGCCGAACTGTGGGTGACCTCGTAATCGGCCGTCGGAGTCTTGGGGGTCTGCCGCTGGAAGAATGCACGGTACCGCTTGGCAAGCGTCGCGATCGCGTCCTGGGTGCCGGTCAGGCCGACGATGCGCGGATCGAATGCGGTGACGTACTGGCGCAGCACCGGCACCGTGTCGCGGGTCGGATCGACAGTAACGAACAGCACCTGCACGTCACCCGCATCCTTGCCCAGCTTCTGCAACACCGTGTGCAGGTGCACCAGCGTCAGCGGGCAAACGTCCGGGCAATGGGTGTAGCCGAAATACAGCACCACCACCTTGCCGCGATAGGTCGCCGCCGTGACCGGCTTGTCCAGGTCGTTGGTCATCTGGAACTTGAGGTCCGGCAGATGCCCGCTGATGTTGTTGAGTTGCCAGTTCGGCTGCGAGGCGCAGGCGGCGAGCAGAATGGCCGTGCCAGCAAGCAGCAGGCAGCGCGAAAGCAAACGGCGAAGGAACATGGTGATGCCTAGGTGGATCGATACAACAACCAATAATAGCGCGTCACCGTTGCATCGACTTACGATCGACGAACCACATCAACGCTGGCGATGCGCAGCCTGGACTTGCGGTTGACTTGTCTGCGGCATCGCAGCAAAATACACGCGCCGGGGCGCGAAGCGCGCGACGGCAATTCCCTTCATCAATCATGACCATGGACGTACACCCTAGTCGCACCGCCGGCATCCGCTCGCATCGGGTGACGGCGGCCACAATCGAATCGATCGTCCGCGGCGACCGCGCCCGGCCGGCTGGTACCTGCCTCGACTAGGCAAGTCCCGCCCGTCCCTTGAGCGGTGCTGCGGCACTGCTTGATGAGGAGATGGGCCATGAACCTCCTTCGCAACTTTTTCCGTGCGCGCCTGGCAGCCCGTCATGCGCATTCGAACCGCCGCGACGGCCGCCGCCGCGAGTGGAGTGTGACCGTGCCTGCGCCGCGGGCGGTGGCTGAGCAACCGCCCGCCGCATGAACAGTGTGCGGCGCGAGCGCGTGCTGCGCAGGCGTCCTCCATCCCGATCGCGAGCGTGATCGGAGGGCGCTCTGATGTTGCCCGTCATCCCGCAATCGCGAAGCGATATCCGGGATCCACGTTCCTCGTATGCGTGTCAGGTGAAAGCCACTGGATTCCCGCTTGCGCGGAAATGATGACGAAGAGGAAGTTTCAGGTGCCCTGCAACGGCGAGCAATCGCAATCGGCCCGCGCTGATCGAATACGGCGCTTGTCCACTACCTGAGTCGTCCACGAATCCATCGCTCGTTTCGTGGTCCTGCATTGACCCGACATGGGAAACGAGTGATGTCCGGTTTCCTCGCCAAACCCCCAGAAACCAAAACCACCGACAAGGCGCGCTCGGCACATGCGCGTCCGCCGGTTGCCGACTGTGCGTGGACCGAGGACCAAGCCCTGCTCGAGTCGCTCGGCACCAGCCTGACCGGTCTCGGCGAGGACGAGATCGAGGATCGCCTCGATCGCGACGGCATCAATCAGGCGTCGCACGAGAAGCCGCCGCATTGGTTGCTGCAGCTTGCGCACACCTTCAAGAACCCGTTCATCATCGTGCTGCTGATCCTGGCGGCGGTGCAGGGAGTCACCTCGCCGGGCAGTTTCACGGGGCCGGTGATCATCGCGGTGATGGTGGGGATCAGCGTGGTGCTGAGCTTCACCCAGGAATTCCGTTCCTCGCGCGCGGCAGAAAAACTCAAGGCGATGGTGCGCAATACCGCGACGGTGACGCGACGCGCCTCGGACGGCCACAGCGAGCGCATCGAGGTGCCGGTGGTCGAACTGGTTGCCGGCGACATCGTGCACCTGTCCGCAGGCGACATGGTGCCCGCCGATCTGCGCCTGCTGACCGCGAAGGATCTGTTCATCAGCCAGGCCATCCTTACCGGCGAATCGCTGCCGGTGGAGAAGATGGCGCCCGAGCACGCAGTCAAACCGGATGCACGCGTCGATGCACTCGATCTGCCAAGCGTGTGCTACATGGGCACCAACGTGGTCAGCGGTGCCGCGACTGCCGTGGTGGTCGCCACCGGGCCGCGCAGTTATCTCGGCTCGCTGGCGCGCACCCTGACCGGCGAACGCGAACAGACCAGTTTCGACCGCGGCGTCAAAAGCGTGTCGTGGCTGTTGATCCGCTTCATGGCGGTGATGGTGCCGATCGTGTTCCTGCTCAACGGGCTGGACAAGCACAACTGGAC
>JBOHYO010000089.1:0-1745 GCA_050737935.1 Rhodanobacteraceae bacterium | reverse complement strand
CGGTGCGCCGCATGCCACCAGCCGACCGGCATGGGCATACCGACCGCGTTCCCACCGCTCAAGGGCAATGTCGCCGTGCTCGACCCCAACCCGGCAAAGCAGATCGACACGATCCTGCACGGGCTGCACGGCGAAAACATCGGCGGCACCGTATACGCGACGCCAATGCCGCCATTCGGGAGCCTGCTGAGCGACACGGAAATCGCCAATATCGCCAACCACGAACGCACGTCATGGGGCAACCAGGCCAAGCAGGTGACCGCGGATGACGTGAAGGCGAGACGCGCAGCCGGCGCGAAGCCATAGCGCTCCCCAGGTGGTTCGAAACGAAATCCGTATGTGACTTCGAACGCCAACAGTAGCCCGGATGGCGGCGCGCTGCGCCAGAATCCGGGACGAGACCAGGACGACCGATCCCGGATTCTGCTGCGCGCCATCCGGGCTACACAGTCGCCAAGTCGGCGCAGCGTTGTCATAGCGCGCGGCGTCAACACCTGCCGGCCGAACCCGGCAGCACCGGTGGCACGACGACCCACAGCGCGATCACGTAAATCCGTTCGCGTTGAGCGTAGCTCGCGCAGCGAGCGGAGTCGAAACGCCCTTCGACTTCGGCCCTGCGGGCCTACGCTCAGAGCCTGCCCCGGACTCGATCCGGGGACGAACGGAACCTTCATCGCGCCGCGCTAGCGCCTGCCGCTCGAACCCGGCAGCACCGGTCGCACCCAGACCCACAGCGCGATCACATACGCGAACACCACGACGTAGCCGACCTCGAACACCCACAACGGCAGCGGCCAATAGATCATCCGGTCGATCCAACCCGCAATCAGCGGTTGCACGTGGGATGCGCCGGACGCATCGGCCTGCCACACCGTCAGGAAGCACACCCGCCCGAGCACCGCCTGCACTGCCACCACCGCGAGGCTAGCGACGTGCGCGACGCGGAACCAGAAATTGCGCACCCAGCACCAGCGCCGCCACGCGCCTACGGGAATCAGCACGCAGCCCGCGACGTTGAACGCGATGATCGCGAAGTGCAGGATGAGGATGGAAAGTGCGGCCATACGACACACGGCTGGAAACCAAAATCAAACTTCGCTGTTCCCTCTCCCTCCGGGAGAGGCGGCCGCAGGCCGAGCGCGTAGCGCTCCCGAAGGGCGGGTGAGGGTACGCCATCGCGAAAGCGGTGGACTCCGCGGCTCACGACGGGGCCGAACCCTCATCCGGCGCTGCGCGCCACCTTCTCCCGAGGGGAGAAGGAAAAATCTTCCTTGGCGATGCGATCAATGTGGCACGCCGCGATCCTCGGCGTGGCTTTCAAAATCCCATCAACCCATGGTCACGAATTCCTCGGCCGCGGTCGGATGGATCGCCACCGTATTCCGGAAATCTTCGTAGCGCGCACCCATCCGCACTGCTACCGCGAAGCCCTGCAGGATTTCGTCCATGCCGGGACCGATGCCGTGCAGCCCGACGATGCGCTCGTCGTCGCCGGTACATACCAGCTTCATCAGCATCTTGCCTTCGCGGCCGGCGAGTGACCACAGCATCGGCATGAAACGTGCGGTGTGAACCTTCACGTCGTCGCCGAACTCCTTGCGCGCTTCGCCCTCCGACATGCCGACACTGCCGGCCGGCGGGTGCGAAAACACCACCGTCGGAACGCAGCCGTAGTCGAGGCGCGAATGCGGTTGGCCGCCGAACAGCCGGTCCGCGAGACGACGGCCCGCGGCGATCGCGACCGG
>JBOHYO010000088.1:0-2113 GCA_050737935.1 Rhodanobacteraceae bacterium | reverse complement strand
CCCCGTACGGACACGCCCACGCGCACAACTGGCAGCCAATGCACTTGTCCTCGTCGACCAGCACGATGCCATCCTCGGCGCGCTTGTAGCTGGCGCCGGTCGGGCACACCGTCACGCAATCCGGCGTCTCGCAATGCAGGCACGAGCGCGGGAAGTGGACCATCTGCGTTTGCGGGACTCGGGACTCGGGACTCGGGACCGGGAGATCACGAGATTCCGAACCGGATTGCGAGTGCGTTGCTTCACCAAGCCGGAAACCCTTGTCCGTACTGATGCTTGCCTGCTGCGCGGGTCCCGGGTCCCGAGTCCCGGGTCCCGTTACCTCGTACGTATGCACCCGGTTGAACCACACGCCGTGCGGCTCGGCACCGTAGGGGTCGTCGTCGGGCAGCGGGCCGAAGGCGCCGCCGTCATTCCATTCCTTGCAGGCGACCGCGCAGGCATGGCAGCCAACACAGGTGTCGAGGTCGATCACCAACCCCAGCTTTTTCTTCGATGGCGCTGGCAGGGCGGTCATGGGCACCTTCCCCCAAGCGAGCTATTTGAGAAGCAAGCAAACCCCGTGGCAGCAGCCACCCGGAATCGAGACACGGATGTCGGATCACAGGCAACGCGGGCTGTCAAAACGGCCAAATCCTCGGAATGAGAATCATCGACAGCACGCAAAACAGCGCGATCAGCGGAACGCCGACCTTGGTGAAGTCGAGGAAGCGATAGCCGCCAGCGTAATACACCATCGTGTTGGTCGGATACCCGACGGGCGTGGCGAACGATGTTGCCGCGGCAAACGCCACCGCCACAACGAACGGCCGCGGGTCGGCGTGCACCGCGTGGGCAACGGTCACCGCGATGCCGACCATCAGCACCACCGCAGGGTTGTGGCCCATCAGCTCGGTCAGCAGCGCGGTGAGGACGTACACCATCAGCAGCGCCGCGAGCGGCCCGTGATTGCCGACCAGGTCGAGTGCCCCCTCCACCACCACCTGCGCCAGCCCGGTGGTCTCGATCGCGATGCCGAGCGGCAGGATCGCGCCGAGCATGATGATGATCTTCCAGTCCATGCCCTCGTAGACGTCCTTGCGCCCGAAGCAGCTGGTCAGCGCCATCGCCGCGACCCCGCAGATGGCGGCGATCGGAATCGGCAGCCAGCGCAGCGCCGACACCAGGATGACGCCGGCCATGATCGCGACCGCGATGATCGCCTTGTGGGGCGGGCGCCGCACGTCGTCGCGCTCGTGCAGCACCACGAAGCGGTCGTCGCGGCGCAGCCGCTTGATCGCGTCCTTGGGCAACAGCAGCATCAGGACGTCGCCGGTGCGGAAGGCGACGTCGCGGATCTGGTCGCGCAACAGGTGGCCGCGGCGGTGGATGCCGAGCACGGTGGCCTGGTAGTTGGGCAGCAGGTCGAGGTCGCGCAGCGTGCGGTCCTCGGCGAGGCTCGCGGGCGCGATCATCGCCTCCACCATCACGTTGGCGGCACCGCCGCCGTCGACGTGGGTGAACTCCGGATTGAGTTCCAGCCCGGCCTGTTTGCGGAATTCCTCCAGCTTTTCCCATTCGCCGCGGACCAGCAACACGTCGCCCACACTGAGCTTCTGGGTTCGCGGCGACCACATGTGCTGCTCGCCGCGCAGGAGTTCCAGCGGATACACGCCGCGTTCGCCCAGCTTTGCTTCGGCGATCGTCTGGCCGACCAGCGGCGAATCGGACATCAGCTTCAGCTCGGTCACGTATTTGCCGACCTGCAGCGCCGCAGGTGATTCGGCGTCGATGTGCTTGGGCAGCAGCCAGCGGCCGATCACCATCATGTAGGCGATGCCGGCGATCGCGAGCAGCACCCCGAGCGGGGTGAACTCGAAGATGCCGAACGCCTGCAGCCCCTGCTTCTGCGCCAGCGAATCGACCAGCAGGTTGGACGAAGTGCCGACCAGCGTGCAGACGCCGCCCATCTGCGCGGCGAACGCCATGGGCATCAACACCCGGGCGGGCGAGGTCTTGGTGCGCTGGCAAATCCGCAAGGTCAGCGGCAGGAAGGTCGCGACCAGCGCGGTATTCTTGATGAACGCGCCCAGTGGCGCGGTCACCACCATGATGCCCAGCGTCAGCAGCCACG
>JBOHYO010000087.1:0-3358 GCA_050737935.1 Rhodanobacteraceae bacterium | reverse complement strand
CTCGCAGGGCACGTACTTGTCCGCATCGCGGTCGTAGCGCATCGGGTGTGTCAGTCGCCCATGCCGCTCCAGTTCGTGGTCGCTCCAGCCGAGCAGCTCCGTGAGCGTGTGCTCGGCGAAGAACTCCGGTCCGGTCCTTTCGCTGGTCAGTTCCCAGGCGGTCGCCTTGGCGCCGTTCTCGCAGAACTCGAAGGGATGCGCGTCCACGGGCTTGGCCCACGCGCAGGACACGCACATGAAGCCGTCGGCCTTGTTCTGCCGCATCAGCTCGCGCGCGGTGACGAGCGGCGCCTTCTCCTTCGCAAGAATGCTGCCGACGGATTTCAGCGAACCCCATCCGCCTGCCGGACCCTTGTACGGTTCCACTTTCGGTTTGCGTTTGTCGTCCATCCACACCTCACGCATCCTTCCTGCGTGCCAGTGTAGAACGATTCGCGATGGCGGAGAGGGTAGGATTGCTCGGCGCATCCATGCGCCTCACCCCTCGCTGCGCTCGGGGCCAGCCTTCGGCTGTCCAAATTTGTTCCAGACAAATTTGTCGAACCCCAAGCGGCTTCGTCCACGCCACCCCGCTTCCTCAGAAACGCAGAACGCCCGCAAGGGGCGTTCGCGTATCTGGCGGAGAGGGTGGGATTCGAACCCACGGTACGGCGAGCCGTACGCCGGATTTCAAGTCCGGTGCTTTAGACAACTCAGCCACCTCTCCGAAATTCAAATTCTGCGGCCGGATTGACCGGGCTTCATGCGATTCTATCCGCGCCAGCCATGTACGGTCGCAATGTTTCGGGCACCGTGATCGAACCGTCGGCGTTCTGATAGTTCTCCATCACGGCGATCAGGCAGCGACCGACCGCGAGGCCGGAACCATTCAACGTGTGCACCAGTTCCGGCTTGCCGGTCGCGGGATTGCGCCAGCGCGCCTGCATGCGGCGGGCCTGGAAATCGGTGCAGTTGGAGCATGAGGAAATTTCGCGATACGTGTTCTGGCTCGGGAGCCAGACTTCCAAATCGTAGGTCTTGGCGGCGGCGAAACCCATATCGCCGGTACACAACGCCACCTTTCGATACGGCAGTTCCAGCTTTTGCAGCACCTTCTCTGCGTGCCCGACCAGCTCTTCCAGCGCCTCGAATGACGTCGACGGTTCGACAATCTGTACCAGCTCGACCTTCTCGAACTGGTGCTGGCGAATCATGCCCTTGACGTCTTTCCCATAGCTGCCTGCTTCCGCGCGGAAACACGGCGTGTGCGCGGTCAGGCGCATCGGCAGCGCGTCGGCGTCGACGATGGAGTCGCGTACCAGGTTGGTGAGCGAGACTTCGGCGGTTGGAATCAGATATTTGTCTTTTTGATCTTTTACGATGATCTCGTGCAAAGCATCGTAAGTCCCCCAAAGGGCCAAGCCATCAGGCCCATTCGGCTCGTTCACTACGCTTGAAGGATCGTCGACTGCTTTACACGCCCATATCAGATCTTCAAGTCGCTTCTTATTTGCAAGCGGTCGATTGCCTTGGGCATCGTAGGGTGTCATTGTGAAGAAAAGATCCTCTTCGAACTTCGGCAACTGCCCAGTCCCCAGCATCGTCTCGGGATTCACCAGCAGCGGCACGTTGCATTCGGTGTAGCCGTGCTCACGGGTATGCAGGTCCAGCATAAATTGCGCGAGCGCGCGGTGCAGGTGCGCGAGCTCACCCCGCAATACGGTGAAACGCGCGCCGGACAACTTCGCACCGGTCTCGCCATCGAGCCAACCATGGCGTTCGCCCAGTTCTACGTGATCCTTCACCGCGAAATCGAACGAACGCGGTACGCCCCAGCGCGACACCTCGACGTTCTCTTTCTCGTCCTTGCCGACCGGCACCGATCCATCCGGCAGGTTGGGAACCCGCAGCGAAATTTCCGAAAGCCTCGAATGCACGTCGGAAAGCGCGGCTTCGTTGGCCTTCAGCTTGTCACCGATACCGGCGACGTCGGCCATGATCGCGGACACGTCCTCGCCCTTGGCCTTGGCCTGCCCGATCGCCTTGGATCGCGCATTGCGCTGCGCCTGCAACTCCTGGGTTTCGGTCGCGAGCCGCTTGCGATCGGCTTCGAGCGACTGGATGGAGGTGACATCAAGCTCGAAGCCGCGCGTTTTCAGGCGTGCGGCGGTGTCGGCGAGGTGCGCGCGCAGCAGAACCGGATCCAGCATCTTCGACCCTCGTGGAGCAAAGTAAAGCGCGCATTATCGCCGAACGCGCGCCGACACGGGAGGACGATGCCAATCAGACCGCGAACGCGCGCCTTGCGCGGCGGCGACCCAGCCACCAGGCGATCGCGATGCCCGCCAGCAACCAGCCGACACCCTGGTCGAGCAGGTTGCCAACCACGTAATCGGCGGGAAACTTGTACCAGTTCCACAGCGGCACGATGTCGAGCAACCAGCCGAACACGCCGAAGACCACCGCGCCCAGCACGCGCATGCCGAAACCCCACGCCGTGCCTGCGAGCACGAACGCGACCAGCAGCGCGCCCAGCAGGTTGATGACGAATTGCCTGATCAGTTCGGGAACCATGTTCGTGACGACGGTGTTGGGCGGGGCGACCACCGCGAACAGGGATGGGCTCTGCTTCGCCCGATCCGTCCAGTCTTTCACCGCCACCGGATCATTCATTTTTTCGGGCGCCAGATAAGGCAGCAGATACACACCCGAAGCCGGCAATCCGCGGGTTGCCGCCTGCAGGACCACGCTTTCGTTCTGCGGCGCGCGAAAGCCCATTTCGCCGATCGGCAGCAGCATGTGCGAAGCAAACTGCCAGAGGAAGATCACGATGGCGCCAAACAGCGCCGCGATTGCGATACGCATGGCACACCTCCCCATGAAGTGACGCGAATGCTGGACGCACGTTCGTCCAGCGTCAAGCTGCATCGCAACACGGCATTCAGCCCACGCGCGCCGCAGCCCTCGCCCGTCGCAGTGCCTCGAGTTTTTCCCTGATCTTCGCCTCGATGCCGTTTGTGGTGGGCGCATAAAACTCGCTGCCAACGAGCGCATCGGGCAGGCATTGCTGATCCAGCGCGACGCCGCCCTCGACGTTCGGGTCGTACTGATAGCCCTTGCCGTAGCCGAGTCCCTTCATCAACTTGGTCGGCGCGTTGCGCAGGTGCATCGGCACTTCCAGCGTGCCGGTCTCGCGAACGTTGGCGCGTGCGGCACCGTAGGCGGCGTAGGCCGCATTGCTCTTGGGCGCGATGGCGAGATACAGCGCGACCTCGGCCAGCGCCAACTCGCCTTCCGGCGATCCGAGGCGTTCGTAGGTATCCCAACCATGCAGCGCGAGTTGCCACGCACGCGGGTCGGCAAGGCCGATGTCCTCGAC
>JBOHYO010000086.1:0-2691 GCA_050737935.1 Rhodanobacteraceae bacterium | reverse complement strand
TCGTCCGCGCTGGGATTCGAGCGCACCTCGGTGTCGGCGATGAAATAGGCGCCCTTGCTGGTGATCATCAGCGCCAGCGCCGCAAAGTCGCTGACCTCCGGCAAATGGCCGATGATGTCGCGCACATGGCGCAAATGGCTCATGTAGCGGCCCTCGACGCCGCAGATCATCGCATCCGCCTCGCCGCGTGCGACCATCAGCGCCGCGATCACGGTCGAGCGCGAACGCACCACCGATTTGGCCGATGAGGGGGTGACCCCGCGGCGCTGCATCAGTTCGTAATAGTGCTGCCAGTAGGCGTCGAAACGCGGATCGGAATGCAGGTTCACCAGCTCGAAATCGCGGCCTTGCTCGAGGCGCAGGCCGATCCGCTGGATGCGCCGCGCGATCACGTCCGGACGCCCGATCAGGATCGGCTTGACCAGGCCCTCGTCGACCAGCGTCTGCACCGCGCGCAGAATCGTTTCTTCCTCGCCATCCGCGTAGGCAACCCGCATCGGCTTGGCGCGCGCCCGCTCGAACACCGGCTTCATCGCGAGCCCGGTACGGAACACGTATTGGGTGAGCTTTTCGGTGTAGGCGCGCATGTCGGTGAGCGGACGGGTTGCGACGCCGGACTCCATCGCCGCCTTGGCCACCGCGGGGGCGACCTGCACCAGCAGGCGCGGATCGAAGGGACGCGGGATCAGGTAGTCGCGCCCGAAGTGCGGCACGCGCCCGCCGTAGGCCCGCTGCGCGACATCGGATGCTTCGCGCCGCGCGAGTTGCGCGATCGCGTGCACGCAGGCGACGGTCATCTGCTCGTTGATGCCGGTGGCGCCCACATCGAGTGCGCCGCGGAAGATGTACGGGAAGCACAGCGCGTTGTTGACCTGGTTCGGATAATCCGACCGCCCCGTCGCGATCACCGCGTCGGGCTTCGCGGCGCGGGCCTCCTCGGGGGTGATTTCCGGCGTCGGGTTGGCCAACGCGAGGATCACCGGACGGGCGGCCATCGTCGCGACCATTTCGCGGGTCAGCACGCCGCCAGCCGATACGCCGAGGAACACGTCGGCGCCGCGGACGATTTCGCGCAGCGAGCGGGCCTTCGTCTTGCGCGCGTAGCGTTCCAGGCTGGGGTCGAGGCCGGGCCGGCCCTGGTGCAGCACGCCGTCCTTGTCACAGACCCGGATGTTTTCGGGCTTGACGCCGAGGCGCACCAGCATGTCGAGGCATGCGATGCCCGCCGCCCCCGCGCCCGATGCCGCGACCTTCACGTCGCCGATCTTCTTGCGCACCACGATCAGCGCGTTGGTCAGCGCCGCGCCCACGATGATCGCGGTGCCATGCTGGTCGTCGTGGAACACCGGGATGTTCATCCGCTCGCGCAGCTTGCGCTCGATGTAGAAGCACTCGGGAGCCTTGATGTCCTCGAGGTTGATGCCGCCGAAGGTCGGTTCCAGGGATGCGATGATCTCGACCAGCTTGTCGGGATCGCGTTCGTCGATCTCGATGTCGAACACGTCGATGCCGGCGAACTTGCGGAACAGCATCGCCTTGCCCTCCATGACGGGTTTCCCCGCGAGCGGACCGATGCTGCCGAGGCCGAGGACCGCGGTGCCGTTGGTGATCACGCCGACAAGATTCCCGCGCGCGGTGAGCGCATGGGCTTCGAGCGGATCGCGGACGATTTCCTCGCACGCCGCGGCGACGCCGGGCGAATAGGCCAGTGCCAGGTCGCGCGCGGTCAGCAGCGACTTGGTGGGGGTGATGCGGATCTTGCCGGCAGGCGGATGCCGATGGTATTCCAACGCGGCTTGTATGAGTTCTTCGGGCAGCTTGGACATGGCGACCGGTGCACGCGCCTGGATGGGTCGGGACCTTTCATCCTACCACTTCGCCAGCGCGGCCAGCCCGTGCCGGAGCCGCGAAAACCCGCTACAGTCGCGGCGAGGATGGCCAAGGGCGGCCGGGGGGCCGATGCATGCGCGCAGGGTCGTTGCGCTGGGGGCTGCTGCTGTTGTGCTTGCCGGTTGCCGCGTGGGCCGGTGATGCTCGTGTGCGCGTCATCCCGCTGCCGGCGGCGCCGGTAATCGTGCCCGGCCATGCACCTGCGGCCGTGGACGGGCAGGGTGCGACGCGATCGCGCGTCTGGTTGCACGCTCCTCGCGCGAGCACGGCCTGGTACGAGTTGCGCCTCGCCGACGACTGGCACCGGACAAGTCCGCCAATCCTGGCGATCGCCGGCAATACCCGTGCGCGGGTAACGGTTTGGTTGCCACCTGACTACGCGCGGCACACCGAAACCATCTTCGACGCGGCGCTCGATCCGACCCTCTCGCACCACGCAGTGGTGTATCCATTGCCAGCGGACTTGCGCGGGAACCAACCCGTCTATCTCGCCCTTGGCAGCCCCGGACAGACCCAGCCGATCCACGTGCGTATCACCGACGAGCGGAGCTATCGGGTCGGCGACCTGCAGCATGTGCGGGTCAGTACCTTCTTCGCCAGTGTGCAGGTGTCGATGGTGCTGGTGATCCTGTGCTTCTGGATCGTGTTGCGCGACCGGATGTTCCTGTACTTCGTCGCCTATGTCGGCGCCCAGGTGGTCTACGGCATGGCCGTGTCGGGCGAGCTGTTCGCATTGCCGGGAGCGGGTCTGCTGACGGCGCACGGCTACCACACCGGCCAGTCGGCTGCGACCCTCGCGGC
>JBOHYO010000085.1:0-2801 GCA_050737935.1 Rhodanobacteraceae bacterium | reverse complement strand
CACCAAACCCGCACGCAGCAAGGAGGTCTTGCCGAGCCCCGATTGCCCGAACAGCACCGTCAGCAATTTGCGCTGCACGCGGCGGGCAAGCTCGGCGGCCTCTTCGTCGCGGCCGTGGAAATACGCGCGGGTTTCCTCGCTGTAGGAGAACAGGCCGAGCCAGGGATTTTCCGGATCGAGCGTGACCGTGTCGCTGCGTTTGGCCGCCGTGTCGTTCATGGGCGGCTCCCGCGGCACAGCTCCTGCAGGCGCCGTACGAACTCCGGCGTCGGCTCGCCGCCGGCAAGCCGGAGCATGTGCACGGCTCTGAAACTCTCCGGCACCAGTGCCGCGGCTTCCGGCGTGTCGTCGATGCACACCGGCAGGGTGAATACCGCGCCTTCGGCCATGTTGCGCATTCGGTCGACCGCGTAACTCCACTCGCGCCGGAAGTAGGCTTCGTGCCGTTGCTGCGTCGACGCGGAAATCACCGGCACGAAGAAGCTGCAGCGTGCGATGTTGGCGCGGATCTTGCGGTCGTAATCGTCGCCGCCTTCCAGCCGGTCGAGGTCGAACCAGGTGGTCAAGCCGGCGGCGTCGAGACCCGCTTTCAGGCGTTGCACGGCGGGGAGATCCTCGCGCGCGTAGCTGATGAAAATGGCGTTCTCCGGCATTTCACGCGCGGGCGGCAGGAAACGCTGCGGTGAGCTGTCGGGTCCCCTCGTGGGCGCCTGGGGCTGGCGCGCGCTCCAGCGCCGGTGCAGCTCGGCGACGAAGGCCTCGGCGCCACCATACACACGGGTCCGCACGCTGACCTGCTGCAGGAATGCGACCAGCCGGGAGTCCTGCAGGGTGTGGTCGTCGGCGAACACTTCGGTGAAGTCGCGGGGGTCGGACAGGCGCTTGCGCTTGGCCATCCTCAGGAACAGCCGCGCCAGCCAGTTGGAGAAATCGCTGCCGATCAGCAGCAGGTGATTGTGTTCGAGCTCGTGGAAGAGTTTCTCCGGCGTCAGGTGTTCGGACTGCAGCGCGCAGATGAACTCCAGCATGTCCTCGTCGGACAGCACGTAGGTCGGCGAGGCGGATAGGCGCCCCAGCAGGTGATAGACGACCGTGCGCGACAGGTCGGCGCGTTCGGCCGGCAGGTCGGCGACGCGGTTGGGGGTGTAGGCAATCACCTCGGCTCCAGGCTGGCCACCGTAACGTTCGAGGTTTACCGCGTTTTCCAGCAGCGGATCGAACGTGGTGGTGACGAACAGGTCGAAGTCGGTGATCTGCGCCAGTTGCCGCAAGGGACGCGGCGGTTCAAAGTGCAACTCGCGCATGATCGAGCGCAGCCGCGTGTACGCCTCCTCGCGGCGCCCATGCTGGCCGAGGTAGCTGCACATCACGTCGTTGAGCGTCAGCGGCTGCGGCAGCCCGACCGGGTCCACCGACAGGCGCGCTGCCAGTTTTTCCGCAAGCCAAACGTACAGCGGGCGCAGGCCGCTGTCGGTCTGGACGCGCAAGAGGTCCGGTCCGATGATCGGGATAACCCGGTGCTCCTCGATATAGTTGAGGAGATCGTCCCAGGCGTCTTCATCGAAGGCTTGCGCGGAATCCGTCGCGGCGGGCAGCGTTGACATGGCGGGGAGGCCCCTGTTGGCCGCAAGAGCTTACTCCCAATAATGGGCGACGGCGCAACCTCCGTTACGAAGCCAGGCGGCGAGGCCGCCGGCGCGGGGCATTTATAATTGCCGGATGGATGAACGCACTTCGCAACGCGCCGACGAGCGCTTCGAACTGGTCGCGCCCTACCGGCCCTCCGGCGACCAGCCCCAGGCGATCGCCAAGCTGATCGAGGGATTCGACGCGGGGCTGGCCGCGCAGACCCTGCTGGGCGTCACGGGCTCGGGCAAGACCTTCACGATTGCCAACGTCGTGCAGGCGGTGCAGCGGCCGACCCTGGTGCTGGCGCCCAACAAGACGCTGGCCGCGCAGTTGTACGGCGAGTTCAAATCCTTTTTTCCGAACAACGCCGTCGAATACTTCGTCAGCTACTACGACTACTACCAGCCGGAAGCCTACGTCCCTTCCAGCGATACATACATAGAGAAGGATTCCTCGCTCAACGAGCACATCGAGCAGATGCGGCTGGCCGCGACCAAGGCGCTGCTGTCGCGGCGCGACGCGCTGATCGTCGGCACGGTGTCGGCAATCTACGGTCTCGGCGACCCCGAGGATTACCTGAGTCTGCGGTTGATCCTGTCGGTCGGCGATCACGTCGACCCACGCCAGATGATCCGTCAGCTCACCACTTTGCAATACACCCGCAACGAAATGGAACTGCGCCGCGGTACTTACCGCGTGCGTGGCGAGAACATCGACATCTTCCCGGCCGAGAGCGAAACCGAGGCGCTGCGGATCGAACTGTTCGACGGTGATGTCGAACGGATCGCGATGTTCGATCCGCTGACCGGCGACATCCTGCGCAAGCTGCCGCGCTGCGTGGTGTACCCGGCCACGCATTACGCCTCGACCCGCGAGAGCGTGTTGAATGCGATCGACACCATCAAGGAAGAATTGAAGGAACGGCTGGAGGTATTGCGCGACGCCAACAAATTGCTGGAAGCGCAGCGGCTGGAACAACGCACGCTGTATGACATGGAGATGATGCACGAGGTCGGTTATTGCCAGGGCATCGAAAACTACTCGCGGCATCTCACCCGCCGCGCGCCGGGCGAACCGCCGCCGACCTTGTTCGATTACCTGCCGTCAGATGCGCTGCTGGTGGTGGATGAATCGCACGTCACGATTCCGCAATTGGGTGCGATGTACAAGGG
>JBOHYO010000084.1:0-9187 GCA_050737935.1 Rhodanobacteraceae bacterium | reverse complement strand
CTGCAGCTTGGCGGCGAGCTCCTTGGGCATCGGCGCGCCGGTCTTGTAGTTCTTCGCGTAGTGGTCGAACACCTCCGGATAGGTCGCCCAGTGTTCGTTGAACTGCGAGGGGAACTCAACCCAGTCACGTGCGGTGTCGGTACCGGACAGGCTCGGGTACTTCCCTTCCGAGAAGAATCCGTGCAGCGCGTGACCGAACTCGTGGAACATCGTGATCACGTCATCCATCGACAGCAGCGCGGGCTGGCCATCGGCCGGCTTGGTGAAGTTGGCGACGTTGTAGATCACCGGCGACTTGTTGAGCAGCCTGGACGGATGCACGAGGCTGCTCATCCATGCGCCGCCGGCCTTGTTGTCGCGCTTGAAGTAGTCGGCGTAGAACAGGCCGAGTGGCTTGCCATCGGTGTTGTAGACCTCGTACACCAGCACGTCGGGGTTCCACACCGGCAGGTCGGTGCGCTGCTTGAAGCTGATGCCGTACAGTTGATGCGCGGCGTAGAACACGCCGTTCTCCAGCACGTCCTTCATTTCGAAGTACGGCTTGACCTGGCTCTGGTCGATGTCGTACTTGGACTTCTGCACCTGTTGGCCGTAGTACTCCCAGTCCCAGGGTTCGAGCTGGAACGAGGCCTTGCCGTCGGCCTTCTGGTCCTTGTCGATCATCGCCTGGCGATCGTCCGCCTCGGCCTTGGCGCGCGCCTTCGCGGGCGGCACCAACTGGTCGAGGAAGTTCATGACGGTGGCCGGCGTCTTGGCCATCTGGTTCTTGAGCTTCCAGGCCGAGTAGTCGGGATAACCCAGGAGCTTGGCCTTCTGGGCGCGCAGCCAGGCCATCTTGGTGATGATCGCGCGGGTGTCGTTGGCGTCGCTGCGCTCGGCACGGTTGATCGAGTGTTCGTACAGCTCGTGGCGGATCTTGCGGTTGCTGAGCGATGCGAAAGCAGGCTGCTGGGTGGTGTTCTGCAGCGGGATCACCCATTTGCCTTTCAGGCCGCGCGCCTTGGCAGCCGCGGCTGCGGCGTCGATCTGCTGGGACGAGAGGCCCGCGAGGTCCGCCTTGTCGTCGACCACCAGCGCGCCGGCCTTGGCGGCGGCGATCAGCTTGTTGGAGAACTGGGTGGACAGGGTCGAAAGCTGCTCGTTGTAGTGCTTCAGCTTGGCCTTGTCGGCGTTCGAGAGCTTGGCGCCGTTCAGCACGAATTCCCGGTAGTCGACCTCGAGCAGGCGCTCGGATTCGGGATCGAGCTTCAGCTTGGCGCGGCGGTCGTGGATCTTCTGGATCCGGGCGAACAGCTTCGGATTGAGGTAGATCGCGTCCTGGTGGGCCGCGAGTTTGGGCGCCATCTGCTCGGAGATCTTCTGGAGCTTCGGGTCGGTGTCGGCGCCGGTGTAGAGGTTGAAGACGCTCATCACCCGGTCGAGCATTGCACCGGTCTTCTCCATCGCGACGATGGTGTTTCCGAAGGTCGGCGATTCGGGATTGTTGGCGATCTTCTCGATCTCCTGCTTCTGCAATGCCATGCCCTTTTCCATCGCGGGCACGTAGTCGGAGTCCTTGATCTTGCTGAAGTCCGGCGTACCGAACGGCAGGGCCGAGGTCTTGTAGAACGGATTGGCCGTGATGTCGCCTCCCGAGGAGGCCGCACTGGCGGGCGTATCAGCCTGCGCGTTCAAACCGATACCGCCGCCCACGAGGATGCAACAGGCGAGTGCGAGAAACTTGGTGTGTAAACCGGGCATGGCACGACTCCTTCCATTGCGGAAAAGGGGATGACTCGAATGACTCAGGCGGCTGCGACGTCGTGCAATTGCCAGTTCGGGCCGATCAGGATGAACAGGCGGTGCCGCAGGACGAAATGCGTGAGGCTGGTGACGACCTGGACCGTCGTGTGCAGGTCGTGCATTTCGGCGGTGACGGTCGCGTTGGAATCGACCGGTGCCAACGATCGGTCCACGTCCTCGGGGTCCGGTTGCCGCGCCTTCCAGCGCTGGAACAGGATCGGTTGACGCAGCGCTTCCTGCAGGGCACCCGCGAAACTTTGCGGCGACGCGCCCTGGAACGACAGCTCGGGGTCCGGGCCGCGGGCCTTGGCGAGATTGGGGATCGTCAGGTAGTACCGTTGGGCTTGACTCAAGTTTCTGGCTCCGGGAGCGCGCAAGGCGGGGAGGATCGACCATCAATGATGCCGTGATCGCGCTTTGGGTGCCATCCATGCCGCAAGTCATGGCACCCGTGACTCTCCGCAGTGGCGCCCAAAAGGAAATCACGGTATAGCAGAACGTCCATACACGAGGGGCGCAGCATGTCATCCACGACTCGCAAGTCCATCCTGCTGGGTTGCGCGCTGCTGGCCGGCTCCGCCGGTCTTGCCGCCGCCCCGTCTGCCGTCACGCCGGGGCAGGCGTCCGCGCCGGCGACCTCGGCCATGAATGACCAAGGTACGCGCCTGCTGCGTTTTCCCGACGTATGCGGCGACCGGGTGGTGTTCACCTACGCGGGCGACCTGTGGACCGCATCGACGCAAGGCGGCACCGCGACGCGCCTGACCGCGGGTCCGGGCCTGGAATTGTCCGCGCGCTTCTCGCCCGACTGCAGGCAGATCGCGTTCACCGGCCAGTACGGCGGCGACAGCCAGGTGTACGTGGTGCCCGCGATCGGCGGCGAGCCAACGCAATTGACGTTCTATCCGGCGATGGGGCCGTTGCCGCAGCGCTGGGGTTTCGACAACCAGGTGTACGGCTGGACGCCGGATGGCAAGGCGGTGCTGTTCCGCTCGTGGCGCGACTCGCGCAACATTTCCGATCCGCGGGTGTTCACCGTGGCCGTTACCGGTGGCCTGCCGAGCGTGCTGCCGATGCCGCAATCGGGCACCGCGCGTTTTTCGCCCGACGGCAAGCAGATGGTGTATTCGCCCAAGTTCCGCGATTTCCGCGACTGGGATCGCTACAAGGGCGGCTGGGCGCAGGATCTTTTCATCTACGACTTCGCCTCGAAATCGGCGAAGAACATCACCAACGATCCCAACACCGATCGCGATCCGGTGTGGATCGGAAAGGACATCTACTTCGTGTCCGATCGCGGTGCGCACCTGAACCTGTATCGCTACGACACCAGCGACGGCAAGACCACGCAACTGACCAACTACCAGGATGGCGACGCGCGCTGGGCCAGCGGCGATGCGGCCGGGCGGATAGTGTACGAGGTGACCGGCGCGCTGCACATCTACGACACCGCCAACAACACCGATCGCGCCCTGACGATCCACGTGCCGAGCGATCTCGTCGCATCGCGCGCCTCCGAGCGCAGCGTCAAGAAATACGTGGAGGACTACGCACTCAGCCCCAACGGCAAGCGTGCGGCGTTCACCGCGCGTGGTGACGTCTTCAGCGTGCCGCTGGAACACGGCATTACGCTCGACCTCACCCACACGCCGGGCGCGCACGAGCGCGAAGTGTCGTGGTCGCCCGACGGCAAGCGCGTGGCCTACATCTCCGACGAGAGCGGCGAGGAAGAGGTGTGGGTCCGCGATGTCGACGGCACCGATCCCGTGATGCTGACCAGGGGCGTGATCGGGCGCCTGTACAACACCCAGTGGTCACCCGATGGCAAGCACATCGCGTTCGTGGATTCGCGCAACCGCATCCATGTGATCGGCACCTCGACGGGTACGAACGACCAGGTGATCGCGCAGGACCCGGGCGTGTCGCGACGCGATTACGCGTGGTCGCCGGGCGGGCATTACCTCGCCTATTCACTGACCGACAAGGACACGCAGTTGTCGCGGTTGTATGTGTACGACCTCGCTTCGGGCAAGGCGGTCGAGCTCGGGCGTAAATATGCCGACGCCAGCAGTCCGGCCTTTTCGCCCGACGGCCAGTACCTGTATTTTCTCGGCGATCGCGAATGGTCGCCGCAGTTCTCCAGCGTGGAACTGGATTACGCGACCAACCGCACCACCCAGATCCTCGCCTATGCATTGCGCAAGGACATGAAGAACCCGTTCGCGCCGCGCAACGACAGCGCAACCGGCGAGGACGCTGCGGATCAGGATGCGTCGGCAAAAGGCGAGCACAAGCACGATCACAAGCAGCCGAAGCCAGCTTCCGAGGTCAACGACAGGATCGACTTCGACGGCATCGGGCAGCGCCTGGTGCGGGCCCCGATCGATCCCGACAACATCCCCTGGATCGCGATCACGCCCAAGGCCATCCTGTACGCGACCGCCGGCGCGCCTTTCCTCGGCCGCGAAAGCGCGGTACCGCTGAAGGTGCGTGCATGGTCGTTCAAGGAGCGCAAGGACAGCGACATCTACACCTGGAAACCCGAGGGCGGCGGTGGCGGCGAAGGCGGTGGTGGCGCGGCTCCGCTGGCGCTGTCGGCGGACGGCTCGACGCTGCTGGTGCACGACGGCGATGATTACAAGCGGATCGATCTCGACGCATCGAAGCCAAAGCCAAGGGACGTTAAGCTGGATGGCCTGTTCATGCGCGTCGATCCCAAGGCCGAGTACGCCGAGATCTTCAACGATGTGTGGCGGCGCTATCGCGACTACTTCTACGTCGCCAGCACGAACGGGTACGACTGGAACGCGTTGCGCGCCAAATACGAGCCGCTGTTGAAGTACGTGGGCGATCGCACCGATCTCAACTATGTGCTGGGCGAGATGATCGCCGAGCTGTCCAATTCGCACACCTACGTCGCGGGCGGCGATCTCGGCCTGCCGGACAAGCCGCACGTCGGCTTGCTCGGCGCCGACTTCGAGCTGGATGCGGGAGGCGGCCGTTACCGGATCGCCGACGTATTCCCCGGCGAGAACGACGAGCCGCGTTACCGTTCGCCGCTCACGGAAGTGGGCGTGGACGTCAAGCCGGGCGATTACGTTCTCGCGATCAACGGCACGCCGCTGACGAAAGACGAGAATCCGTACCGGTTGCTCAGGCTCGCGCCGGGACAGATGGTGCAGCTTCTCGTCAATTCGCGTCCGACCACCGACGGCGCGCGCACCGTGCTGGTGAAACCGATATCGAGCGAGATGGACCTGCACTACTACGACTGGGTGCAGGCCAATCGCGCGTACGTCGCCAAGGCCAGCGACGGCAAGATCGGCTATCTGCACATTCCCGACATGGGGGTCGATGGCGCGCGCGAATTCATCAAGTGGTACTACCCACAGTTGCGCAAGCCGGGCCTGATCATCGACGTGCGCGACAACGGCGGCGGCTTCATGTCGCAGACGATGATCGAGCGGTTGTCGCGCAAATTGCTGGCGTACAACTACCTGCGCGGCACCTCGATCACCGGCACCTATCCGGGTGCGACGTACCTCGGGCATCTTGCGGCGCTCAGCAACGGCACCACCGCTTCGGACGGCGACATCTTCTCGTACATGTTCAAGCAGGCGAAGCTGGGGCCGCTGATCGGCACCCGCACCTGGGGTGGGGTAATCGGCATCGGCGGGCTCGGGCCGCTGATCGACGGCGGCGACGTTTTCGTGCCGCAGTTCGCAGGCATCGTCGGCCTCGACGGCAAGTACACGGTCGAAGGCCACGGCGTCGACCCGGACATCGTGGTGAAGGAAGACGTGTCGCAGCAACTGGCCGGCAAGGACCCGCAACTCGACAAGGCGATCGAGGTGCTGGAAAAGGAGATCCAGGCGCATCCGCTGAACCTGCCGCCGCAGCCGCCCGGCCTGGACAAGGCGCCGCCCGGCATGCGCCCGAAGGCTGCGGTCAGCAGCGCGCCTGCAGATTGATGGAATGTACTCGCCGGCCGCAAGCCGGCGCGGACGGAATGGCTCGGGTGGCTCCGCTGCACCACCTGCAATTCATCGACGAAGGTCGCGGAGCGTGTCGGCGGCGTCGCGCAGGGAAGCCGCCGCCGTCAGCGGCGCGGCGCCGTGCGCGATGATCCCGAGGCAGGGCGTGGCGAGCGCCCGGTTCAGCATCACCAGGTTCTCCTTCGGCCGCGCCATCTCCGGGTCGATGCGGTTGCCGATCCAGCCGATCAAGTCGCAATCGTCGGCGTGGATCGCGCGCGCGGTGAGCTGGGCGTGGTTGAGGCAACCGAGCTTCAGGCCGACCACCAGGATCACCGGCAATCCCAATCCCCGCGGGATCGCGTTGGCGCGCAGGGAATCGGAGATCGGCGCCAGCCAGCCGCCGACGCCTTCGACGACCACCGCATCGGTGTCGAGCGCGATGGTGTAGTAGGCGTCCTCGATCGGCGGCATGGTGACTTCCCGCTCGGCGTCGGCCGCCGCGATATGCGGCGAGATCGGCGGCGCGAACGCGAAGGGGTTGCAGTCCTCGTAGCGGCCGGGCTTCGGGTCGCTGGCCTCGATCAGCGCCAGCGCATCGTCGCTGCGCAGGCCCTCGGGCGTGGACTGGCAGCCGCTCGCGACCGGCTTCATGCCGGTGGCGCGCAACCCGGCCGCCCGCAATGCATGCAGCAGCGTGCATGCCGCCCAGGTCTTGCCGATGCCGGTATCGGTGCCGGCGATGAACACCCCTGTTGCTTTCATGATGGAAGCCTCGTTGTCAGACGCTTGCGATAGAAGTGGAGGATCGGACCGAGGAAGGCGAGCAGGAAATAGGCGAATCCGGGCAGGCCGTCGACGGCGCCCATGTGCGCTGGCAGGACGAGCGCCATCAGCGTCGACAGCAGGCCGACGGCGGCGACATATCCCCACAGCACCACCCGCAGGCGCGGCCCGATCGCTTCCGTGAGGCCATTGCGCGTGCGGGCGCGCAGGCCATGCCAGTAGAGCGCCGCCAGGGTACCGGCCATGCAGGCGAACGAAAGTCCGTAGCACACGAACAGCGCCGCGGTGTCGCCGATGGCGTTGCCAGTGGCACTCGTGAAGTCCGGTGAAAGCGTGCTGCCGGTGACGCTGCTGAACAATCCCGCGAACACCAGGTGCAACGGAAACACGAAAATCAGCGCGAAGAACACCAGCAACAGCGACAGCCACATGCTGGTCGTGTCGATGAGCCGCACGGTATCGCGCCAGCGCACATGGCCGAACCAGAAGAACGCCAGTTGCCCGAAACACGCGGCGAATGCAGGAATGCCGCGCAGCGCGTGTTCCAGCGCGGCGACATCCTTGGGCAGGCCGGCGCCGCTGATCACCAGCAGGGTGATCGCGAATGCGAACGCGCCATCGACGAAATTGTCGAGACGCGCGCCTTCCGCAGGCTCGCGTACCGCGTCCGTTTCGGCTGGCGTGGGCGGCTCCGGCATTGCGCGATAATAGGGTGTTTGGCGGTACATTTCGTTCAAGCGGACGCGCAAGAGCTACGCGCCGCTTGACTCATTCGTTCTCGCGCGAGGACAGGCACCATGTTCGAAGCCGCACCGATCACCGCCACCGATAAGCCCAGCCTGTACGCCGAACTCGCCCAGCAGGCCAAGGGTCTGCTGCACGGCGAGCCAAACCTCATCGCCAACGCCGCCAATTTCGCCGCGCTGGTCTTCCACGCGCTGCCGGATATCAACTGGTGCGGGTTCTATTTCCTCGATGGCGAGGAGCTGGTGGTCGGGCCCTTCCAGGGCAAACCGGCCTGCATCCGCATCGCGATGGGACGCGGGGTGTGCGGCATCGCGGCCGAGACCCGCACGACCCAGGTGGTGGAAGACGTCAACGCCCATCCCAACCATATCTTTTGCGACGGTGCGTCACTCTCGGAAA
The DNA here is from genome assembly GCA_050737935.1 of Rhodanobacteraceae bacterium. GTDB lineage: Bacteria > Pseudomonadota > Gammaproteobacteria > Xanthomonadales > Rhodanobacteraceae > 66-474. The sequence goes on along the minus strand of JBOHYO010000084.1, from coordinate 1,499 downwards.
TCGTGGTGCCACTGACCTGCCCCGACGGGTCGCTGCTCGGCGTATGGGACGTCGACAGTCCTTCGCTGGCGCGCTTCGACGATGACGACCGCGCAGGCATGGAAGGCTTGTGCAAGGTGTTCATGCGGGCCGCGGAAGCGCCGCAGTAGCAACGTGGCTGTTCGCGTGCCGTTGGCGTAGCCCGGATGGAGCGCAGCGGAATCCGGGAAGGTGCGCAACTTGGCGCGCTGCGATGGAAGCACGCAGTGTCCGCACCTGGTGGTCGCGGGAAAACGCTGCTTCTCACCCACCCGTCGCGAAACCCGGGAACAGGGTCATGCCGCCGTCCACGAAGATCGAGGCGCCGTAGATGTAGTCGGCCTGGTCGGACGCGAGCCACGCGGCGACGCGCGCGATGTCGTCCGGAACGCCAACCCGCTTGCAAGGGATCAGCGTCTCCAGCGACTTCTCGGCTTCGGGCGTGGCCCACGCCGCATGGTTGATCGGGGTCTTGATCGCCCCCGGGCAGATCGAATTGACGCGGATCTTCTTCGGCGCGAGTTCCTGGGCGATGCTCTCCATCAGTTGCTTGATGCCGCCCTTGGTGGTCGCGTAGTTGCAGTGCCCGGCCCACGGGATCATCTGGTGCACGGAACTGGTGAAGATGATCTTGCCGAGCGCTTGCGACACATCGCGCATTCCGCGTCGGGTGAACTCGCGCGCGGCCTCGCGCGCGACCAGGAACGCGCCGGTGAGATTGACCCCGATCACCTGGTTCCACTGCTCGAGGGTCATGTCGGTGAGCCTCGAGTCGCGCTGGATCCCGGCGTTCGAGCAGACGATGTCGAGGGTGCCGAATTCCTTGACGGCTTGCGCGAACATTGCCTGCACCTGGTCTTCGCGGCTGACGTCGGCCTGGATGGCGATGGCCTTGACGCCCTGTTTGCCGAGGTCGTCGCAGATTGCCTGGGCGGTTTCCGGGTGCACCACGTAGTTGACGACGACATTGGCACCCTGGGCCGCGAGTTCGCGCGTGATGCCTTCGCCGATGCCGGAATTGGCGCCGGTGACCAGCGCGTTCTGACCCTCCAGCAGTTTGGGTGTCGCTTGTGCGTTCATGGGGACTCCTTATGCCTTGCGATGAATGTTCGATGCGGCGCCGGGCGTCTCGTCGAGCCAGCCGCCCTGGAAACCCGCCCGCTCGAGACCCAGCCGGATGGGCGCGCACCGGCGCATCAGGTTCCAGATCATTTCGCTGCGGTAGTTCTCGATCATCAGTACGATCGGTCCCTGGTGCAGCGCGAAGTGCCACGGCGACACCCACGCGATTTCCGTGCCCGACTTGAGTCGGTAGCGGTGCGCGCCCTTGATATGCGCGTCCGGCCATGAACGGTTGAACGACGCATGGAAACCATAGCCTGCGGGGGCGTGGCCGATCAGCTCCTCCAGATGACGGATTTCTTCCATGACGATGCCTGGCGCGAACGGCAGCGAGGCGATCGCCGCCCATGGCGAAATGG
>JBOHYO010000083.1:0-2427 GCA_050737935.1 Rhodanobacteraceae bacterium | reverse complement strand
CCGCGATCAAGATCGAACCGAACTACGAAACCGCCTGCGTGTGGGTGAAGGACGCCTCGCGCGCGGTGGGCGTGGTGCAATCGCTGGTCAGCAAGGACCTGGTGGATGGATTCCTCGCCAAGATCCGCGCCGACTACGCGGACGTGCGCGAGCGGCACAGGAACCGTGGGCCGCGCAAGCGGCTGGTGTCGCTGAAAGACGCACGCGCGAACGGTTCCAGGTTCGACTGGAAAACCTGCACGCCGCCCGTACCGAAGAAGCCTGGCATTACGGTGATCGACGACATTCCGATCCCTGAACTGTTGAAGGTAACCGACTGGACGCCTTTCTTCCAGGCATGGGAACTCCACGGCCATTACCCCGCCATCCTCAGCGATCCCGTGGTCGGCCCGCAGGCCACGGAATTGTTCGACGATGCGCGGAAGATCCTGAAGCAGGTCATCGACGAGAAATGGCTTCGGGCGAAAGCCGTGATCGGTTTCTGGCCAGTTGCGCGCATCGGCGACGACCTGGAACTGATCAACGGAAGCGAAAAAGTGATGCTCCACCACCTCCGCCAGCAGGCCGACAAACCCGTCGAGCGTCCCAACCTCTGCCTCGCCGATTTCATCGCACCGAAGGAGACCGGCGTCGCTGACTGGATCGGCGGCTTCGCCGTCACCGCGGGGCTCGGCATCGAGGAACACCTCGAACGCTTCAGGAAGGACAACGATGACTACTCGGCGATCATCCTGAAGGCGCTGGCGGATCGCATGGCCGAGGCGTCGGCCGAATGGGTGCATCGCGAGGTGCGCATGAAATACTGGGGCTACGCGCCCGACGAGTCACTCGACAACGAGGCGCTGATCACCGAGAAGTATCGCGGCATCCGGCCCGCGCCGGGCTATCCAGCCTGCCCCGACCACACTGAGAAGGCGACGCTGTTCCGTTTGCTGGATGCGACGCGCAACGCCAGCATCGAATTGACTGAAGGCTTCTCGATGTATCCAGCCGCCGCGGTTTCGGGCTGGTACTTCAGCCATCCCGACAGCCAATATTTCGTGGTCGGCAAGCTCACGAAGGACCAGGTCGAGGATTACGCGAAACGCAAGGGCTGGACGCTGGCCGAAGCCGAGCGCTGGCTCTCCGCCAATCTCGACTACGACCCGGATTGAATCCGCGCCGGGGGCCGATACGAGGCAGGGCGGCCAGCGCCCGCCGTGCAATCCGAACGGCGGCCAATGCCCGCCCTGCGTCGATGGAACGAGAGCAGGGACCTACAGCGTCGCGCCGCCCATGGAGTGCAAGGCCTGGAACAGCACGGCCCCGAATGTGAGCATGAACAACACCCACAGCACCAGGAACACCGCCGCCAGGACCAAGGCGGCCCGGCAGTAGTTTTGCTTGCTCGGGTTGGTCCCACTCGAAAATCCCCATACGAACAACATGACGATGCCGACGATCGGGATCGCCAGGACGATCAGCGTAAGGATCCAATCGCCCAGCGATACCGGTGCCGCCTCTCGTGGAGCGAATTGCATACCTCCTTGAGTACCGACTTGCGCGTTCATGTCTTTCCCCGATGTGATGGAACAGCCCTTCCCGCCCGAACGGCGGGCCCGCCAATCCCGGTGCACGCGCACCGCCACCCGGCGTCCGCAAGCATGCGGGCGCCCGCGCGATCCTAGCGCAACCGCGGAATGCCAGCTAGGCGGGGGCGCCACCTGATTTACCCACATCGGGATGCCGCACATGCACGATCAGGTTGTATACGGCGACCAGCGCCGGAAACAGGTTCTGCACGATACCGACCGAGTCGTTCTTGCCGAAGATGAAATACGCCAGCACCAATACGCTTCCGCATATCGACAACACCCAGAATGCCAGCGGCATCGTCACCCGCTTGTGCTTGCGGGTCGCGTAAAACTGGACGAACCATCGGCTCGCAAACATCACCGCGCCGATAAAGCCGATCGCCTTCCAGGGCGTGATCTGGTAGTTGGCAAGGGCGTGCAGGATGTGTTCCATGGCGACGAATCCGGCGTGGGCGGCAAGTGAGCGATTGTACCAATCACACGCCGGGCGATTGACCGGAAAACGGACCACCCGTAGACTTGCGCGTTCTCCCGCGGCGGTTGCCTTCGCCTGCGAGCCGCCGCGGAGGATTCCCGAAACGCATCGTGCGTGCGAACCCGGGCGGTTAGCTCAGCGGTAGAGCACTGCCTTCACACGGCAGTGGTCGCAGGTTCGATCCCTGCACCGCCCACCAGAATCAACAGCTTATAAATGGCCCGACCTCAGAAATCGGGCCTCTTTCGTGTGTTTGAGTGCCCCCGAATTGTTCCCCGGTGTGCACTTCAAAACTTGATGCTACGCGCGATTCTCATGCTCGAAAAACAGCAATGAGACCTGGCGGCCAGTCGGTAGCGCGACGCGACGCCTTGTCGA
>JBOHYO010000082.1:0-12496 GCA_050737935.1 Rhodanobacteraceae bacterium | reverse complement strand
GAGCAATGGCTGATCGCGCAGATGGGCGGCCGTCCGATGGTGCTGCCGGACTCGCTGCTGGAGGTGTTGCACACGCCCGTCATCGACACGCCAAGCGAGCGGATGTTCTCGAACTGGCGGCGCGCACGCGTCAAGAAGGCGTCGTACGCACTGGGCTGGCGGGTGTACGACTACGCGGGCCACACGCTGATCTTCCACGCCGGTGCGGTGAAAGGCTACCGTTCGATGATCGGCTTCTTCCCGGAATACCACGCCGGCGTGGTGGTGTTGTGGAACTGCGAGAGCAACACGCCCGCGGGCCTGATGCCGGAATTGCTCGACTCGCTGCTCGGCCTGCCGCACGAAGACTGGGCCGGGCTCGACCGGCCCGAGCATCCGGTGCAGCGCAAACCGCGACATGTGAAGCGGCGCGCCCATCGCAAGCACTGAACCTGGCAAAACCGCACACCGTCAGAGTAACCGCAACTCCACCCCGCTCGGCTCGAAGGTGACGTGCGAAGCGCGGGGATGTCGCACCATGCGACAGATCCATCCCTCTCACTCACCCTTCGCGCCGAAGGGAAGCGAAACGCGCGATGCCGCCGGCGTTGCACAAGCACCCCCGCACAGTCTCGGGCAAGCAGCCGTCCCTGGTGCGGGGCGCAGGTGCGGCACGACCCGCCGATGGGTACAGGCAAGCAGCCATCCGTGGTGCCGCCTGCACCGGCGCGACATCCATGTCGCACCTGAAATCCAGTCCGCTGCGCGGACTGGATTTCACCCCCCGAACTTGAAGTCGACGCGGCGTTGCAGAACCGCCGACACGGGTTCGCCGTCCTTCAGCGCAGGCTTGAACTCGGAATGTTCGACCGCATGGATCGCCGCCTGATCAAACACCCGCCGCGGCGACGAACTGATGACGTGCACGTTGGAAACGGCACCCGACGCGCCAACCGTGAACTCGACCACCGCATAACCCGAGGTCTGGTTGCGTGCGGCCTCCAGCGGATAGTCGGCGGAAGCAGCCTTGACCACCTGTGCGCCACGGGTGACGCCGGCGGGCTTCGGCGGTGGTGCCGCCGCGGGCTTCGGTGCCGGCGCAGGCCGCGCGGCGGCCGTGGCCTGTTGCTGTGCGGCGAGCTTGGCGGCTGCTTCCTTTTCGGCGGCAGCCTTGGTCGCAGCAGCTTGTTGCGCGGCGGCGAGTTGCGCGGCCCTCTGCGCTTTCTGCTGCGCTTCCTGTTGCTGGCGGGTCTGCAGCTTCTGCTGTGCATCCAGCTTGGAACGCAACAGGGTCAGCGTGTAGTTGGTGGGGTCGGCCTTGGACAGCACGTCGATCTCGCGATTGGCCTCCGGAAAATTGTTCTGTGAAATCGCCTTCTCGACATCCGGCACGCCGAACGGGAAGGTTTCGCGCAAGGCATCCTTGGCAACCTGGTTCTTCGGATCCTTGGCCAGCACCGCCTCGTAATACTCCATCGCGTTGTCGCCGGCGGGCGCCACCAGGCGATGCTGGGCGTAAGCCTCTCGCGCCGCGGACAACAGATCGGCCGCACTCATGCTGGCGAGCTTGGCCTTGACCTGCGCGGCGGCCTGGGCCTGGGCGGCCGAAGCCGCTGATGACGGCACCGCGGCCGGCAACTCCGCGGGCGCGGATGCAGGCGCCGGCGCCGACGGTTTCGCGGAAGCGACGGGTGCGGACGAAACCGGACCATGGCTCTTGCCGCAACCCGCAAGCAACAGTGCGGCCCCCGCCACGACGGCCATGCCGCGCAAGACTCCGGGAAATCCTGGACTGCCCGATCCGGAACGGATGGAATCAAAAGTGCTCATGCGCCCACCTGTGTGCGAAAGAGAGGAATTCGGCTCAGGGGGCATGCACGAATCGTTCCAGCCCCGGCGCAAAACCCCCTGCACCACCCGGATTGCCCCTGCAGCGAGCGGCGGGATGTGACGGGCTCGACACTAACAGCTTGCTGAAAAAGTACCGTCCCGCATTTTATCCAATGGCCGCCCCGCCGCGTCGGGATCGCGGCGGAACACCGCAGGCGGCTTCGCACAGTGAAGGTGAGACAGGGGTACCGAACAGTCCGGCGGATGTCCGTACCCGGCTTCGCCGCGGGGCGTTTAACAGCCTTCCACCCGATGCGAGCGCTCGCTCGCGCACCCGATCCACAAACGGAAAGCCCCGGCGGAACCGGGGCCAACGCTTGCACGGATTGCCTGCATCCCCGCGCTGGGCGCCACGGGGAAGGCAGGCTTGTTGTTATGGTGTCGAAGAAACGTGCAACAGGTACGCTTGCTTACTTCTTCTTGGCGCGCTTGGTCTTGCTGGCGCGTGCCGTCTTGGCCATCACGGCCTTCTTCGCGGTGCGCTTGCGCGCGGTCTTCTTGGCCGCGCGTTTGCGGGCCGGCTTCTTCGCAACTTTCTTCGCAGCTTTCCGCACCGTCTTGCGTGCGGTCTTGCGAGCCGTGGCGGTCTTCGCCTTGGCCGATTTGCGGACAGTTTTCTTGGCCGCCTTCTTGGCGGGTTTGCGTGCAGCTTTCTTGGTAGCCATGGTTCGTCTCAGCTCCTCATCAGTTGGCAGTGGTTGCCCAGTGAACGCATGCAGAAACGCCTCGCACAAAAGATCACTGTTCGTGGCGTGCCGCAGGTTGGACACTTGACGACGTGTACGCTCGTCGGAAAGCAGCCGGAGTACATGCAGCGGAATCGAGACGGTGATCTTCCGAACCTTCTCGGATTTGGAACCGTGCTCGATGTACGGCTTTATGTACTTGGCAGTCGGCATGTTTCCGTCTTGCGACATGTCGTCGTGCGGAAAGCTAGCCTCATGCAATCGTGGTGTCAATCGATTTTTTGCGACGAATGAAGCTCTTGCGCGCGCCGTTCCGGGACACTCCGGCGCGTCACCCGCGCACGGCACGTTTGAGCGCAGGTATGCGACAGACGTTTAGACGTCCAATAGCGAAGCCGCATCGTCGCGCGCAAATACGCTGGAAACCGCACAGTGACTTGCTTTTGCGCGCATGCGCGCGCTGCCACCGCAACGCGTGACGGCGGAGCAGGCGCGCACCGCAAGCGCCGCATCCGCGTGCGCACGCGCGGGCCATCCGCGCCTGAACACCCGACAAACCGGCTTGCAAAAAATTCGCGCACGGGCGCCTGGTTTGCCGGCGAAACAGGATTCGCGGACCCGGTGGCGTTCGACCAGGGTCGCTCGGCGCAGGTCGAATCGTTGCGGCGATCGTCGCTCGGCACCGATCGCGCAACGCGATCAATCCGCGTCGTTCTCGATCAGTTCCGCGTAGTCGTCGGGACTGAGCAAGGCGTCCAGTTCTTCCGTGTTGGAGGCCTTGACGACGAACAGCCAGCCGTCGCCGTAAGCGTCCTCGTTGATCGTTTCCGGCTTGTCGGCCAGCGTCTCGTTGACCGCCACGACCTCACCGCTCACCGGCGCGTAGATGTCGGACGCCGCCTTCACCGATTCGACCACCGCGCAACCCGCGCCGGCCTCGACCTCGTCGCCGACCTTGGGCAACTCGACGTAGACCAGGTCGCCGAGCAGCCCCTGCGCATGATCGGAAATGCCGACGCGCACCTGGCCGTTTTCCTCGACACGCGCCCATTCGTGCGACTTCTGGAACTTCAGGTCACCGGGGATCTCGCTCATGGCACATGTCCTTGGTTGTCCGGAAAGAGGAAGATTCTAGCCACAACATGGCCAAATGTAGGAGCGGGCCTGCGCGAAGCGCTTGCTCCTTCTTCTGCCCGCGATCCATGTTGCGGGCACACAAGAAATTTTGGTCGCGGCCGTGGGCCGCTCCTACACGCCTTCGCAGGCTTTGCCGTCCCGCACGAACGGATACTTGACGACCCGCAACGGCAATTCGCGGCCACGGATGTCGACGCGCAGTCCTTCCCGCGCACCGACGGGCACCCGCGCAAAACCGATCGCCTTGCCCAGCGTCGGCGAGAAGATTCCCGACAGGATTTCGCCTTCGCCGTTTTCCGTGATGACATGCTGGCCATGGCGCAGCACGCCCTTGTCGTCGAGCACCACGCCGATGAGTTCGCGCGGTACGCCGGCGGTTTTTTGTTTTTCGAGCGCCGCACGACCAGTGAAATCGCGGCCTTCGTCCAGCGACACCGTCCATGCAAGGCCCGCTTCCCACGGCGTGACGTCCTCATCCATGTCCTGGCCGTACAGGTTCATGCCGGCCTCGAGCCGCAGCGTGTCGCGTGCTCCGAGCCCCGCCGGGTGCACGCCCGCCGCGGCCAGCGCGTCCCACAACCCGACCGCGTGCTGCTGCGGGATGATGATCTCGAACCCGTCCTCGCCCGTGTAACCGGTGCGCGCGACGAACAGCGGCATCCCGCCGGGACCGCGCACTTCAGCGGCCACGAACCGGGTCAGTTTTTCGGCGCGCTCGCGGTCACCCGCGTCGAGCAGCGCCAGCACCTTTGCCCGCGCGTTCGGTCCCTGCACCGCGATCATCGCGAGGTCGGTGCGCTCAGTCACCTTTACATCGAATGGCGCAGCCTGCCGCTCGATCCACGCCAGATCCTTGTCGCGGGTGGCCGCATTGACCACCATGCGAAAGAAGGCTTCCTCCAGGTAATAGGTGATGAGGTCGTCGATCACCCCGCCGCGCTCATTGAGCATGCACGAATAGATCGCCTTGCCGGGCTTCTTCAACTTGTCGATGTCATTGGCAAGCAGGTGCCGCAGGAATTCACGGCAGCGCGCGCCGGAAAGATCGACCACGGTCATGTGCGAGACGTCGAACATGCCGGCATCGCGGCGCACAGCGTGGTGCTCCTCGATCTGCGAGCCGTAATGCAGCGGCATGTCCCAGCCGCCGAAGTCGACCATCTTCGCCCCGGCGGCGCGATGGCTTGCGTTGAGGACGGTCTGCTTGGTCATGGGGTCGTTCCGCAGTGGAAACGACTCATTATCGTCGCACCGAGGTTGCGCCGCGAGTTCGATCGCGGTCCGCGCCAGCTCCACGTACTCGTGCAGGGCTGGCATTGCCCTTCACACGATGCCGGCGGACAGTGTTCGCCCTGCACCGCACGCACTCCCTGACGCTGCTAGATTGCGCGCATGGATTCTCCGACGACCCCGGCCGGTCTGGTGGAGTGGCTGCCGTTGCCGGAAACCGGTGAAAACGTGCTGCGCTTCACCGGGGACTGGACACTGGCGCACTTCTCGGTGCTCGAAGCGCAACTGGATGCGCTGAGGCCGCAGTTGCCGGAAGTGCCCGACGTCGATTTCAACGACATCGGCCGGCTCGACACCGCGGGCGCCGGACTGATCGCGGTCGCGCTGGGTCCCAAGGCGCTGCACTGGCTCGCCGACCACGACAAGGACGTGCCGCGTGAACTGCGCGCCCTGCTCGGGACCGTCAGTGATGCGGTTGCCGAACTTTACGCGCATCGCGCGCCAGCGCCGCGCAATTTCGGGTTCATCGACTTGCTCGCCGACGTCGGCGACAGCGTCGTGCGTGTGCGCAAGCTGACGTTCAAGCTGCTCGGCTTCGTCGGGATCACCCTGGAGACGTGGGCCCGGACGATCTGGCAGCCGAAGCGCTGGCGCATGACCTCGCTGATCGCACACATGGAGCAGACCGGCCTCCACGCGGTGCCGATCGTGGTGCTGTTGTCGTTCCTGATCGGCGCGGTGATCGCATTCCTCGGCGCCACTGCGCTGCAGCGCTACGGCGCCAGCGTGTTCACGGTGGACCTCGTCTCGTACGCGTTCCTGCGTGAACTGGCGGTGCTGTTGACGGCGATCATCCTGGCCGGTCGCACCGCCAGCGCATTCACCGCGCAGATCGGTTCGATGAAGGTCGGCGAGGAAGTCGACGCGATGCGCACGATGGGGCTCGACCCGATCGAGCTGCTGGTGCTGCCGCGGGTGATCGCGCTGATCGTGGTGACCCCGATGCTGACCTTCCTCGCGATGCTGGCCGGCATGATCGGCGGCCTGCTGGTGTGCTGGCTCGCGCTCGACATCACGCCGGCGATGTTCGTGTCGGTATTCCGCGCGGACACCCCGCTCTATTATCTGTGGCTGGGGCTGGCGAAGGCGCCGATTTTCGCGTTCCTGATCGCGGTGATCGGCTGCCTCGAGGGGTTCAAGGTGCAAGGCAGCGCGCAATCGGTCGGCGAACGCACCACCTCCAGCGTGGTCCAGTCGATCTTCCTGGTGATCGTGGTGGATGCGATCGCCGCGCTGTTCTACATGCAGATGGGCTTGTGAGCGCCCTCGCCGCCGAGCCCGTCCGCCAGACGCTGGTCGCGGTACGCGGCCTGCGCAACCAGTTCGGCGCCCACGTGGTCCACGAGAACCTGGACCTCGACGTGTATCGGGGCGAGATCGTCGGCGTGGTCGGTGGCTCGGGCTCCGGCAAATCGGTGCTGCTGCGCACGATCCTCGGCCTGCGCCGACCCGACGCTGGCAGCGTGAAGCTGTTCGGGGAAAACCTGCACGAGCTGCCGCCCCCGCGCCGGGTCGCGATCGAACGCCGGTGCGGCGTGCTGTTCCAGAACGGCGCGCTGTTCTCCTCGCTCACCGTCAGCGAGAATGTCCGGGTACCATTGATGGAACACACCTCGCTCAGCGTGCACGACGCGCGGCGCGTGGCGGCGCTGAAGATCGCTCTGGCGGACCTCGCGCCCGAAGTGCGGCAGCGCTACCCGGCCGAGCTCTCCGGCGGCATGCGCAAACGCGCGGCGCTGGCGCGGGCGCTGGCGCTCGATCCCGACATCGTGTTCCTGGACGAGCCGACTTCGGGCCTCGACCCGATCGCCGCGGCGTCGTTCGACCAGTTGATCCGCACTTTGCGCGACTCGCTGGGCCTTACCGTTTTCATGATTACCCACGATCTCGATTCGTTGCACGCGATCTGCGACCGCGTGGCCGTGCTCGCGCACAAGCGGGTAATCGTGGCCGACACGCTGGACAAGGTGGAACGCTTCGACGACCCTTGGATCCGTGAGTATTTCCAGGGGCCCCGCGGCCGCGCCGCGGAAGCGATCCACGCGTTGACATGAGGTAGCGAGATGGAAACCAGGGCCCACCATGTGCTGATCGGCGCCTTCACCCTCGTGGTGGTGGTGCTGGCGGTGCTGTTCGCACTGTGGCTGGGCAAGACCAGCCTCAGCAAGCAGCACCACTATTACGACATCGTGTTCACCGAAGCCGTGACCGGCCTGTCCACGGGCAGCCCGGTGCAGTACAACGGCATCCAGGTAGGCCAGGTCAGCCAGTTGAAGCTCGACCCGAAGGATCCGCGCAAGGTACTGGCGCGGATCCAGGTCGCCGCCGATACGCCGATCAAGGCCGACACCCGCGCCAAGCTCGGCCTGCTCGGGCTGACCGGCGTCGCGTTCATACAATTGAGCGGGGGCGCGCCCGACAGCGCATTGCTGATGCCCACCCCCGACAACCCGGTACCCGAGATCAAATCGGAGAATTCGGCGCTATCCCAGCTCCTGGCCTCCGGCAGCGACGTGGTGACCAACCTCAACGGTATCCTCGATCGCCTCGGCCAGGTGGTCTCGCAACGGAACGTGGACCGGATCACCAGCACGCTCAAGAACATCGACGAGACCACCAGCACCCTCGCGGCCGAACGCGACGACCTGCGCAAGCTCATCCATGAAGCCAGCGAAGCGTCGGTGCAACTCAACCAGACCCTCGCGGGTGCGAACAAGCTGGTCCACGGGCCGGCGCTCCAGACACTCGAACGTGCGCAATCGGCCATGACTTCGCTGCAACAGACCACCAAGACCCTGAACGAGCTGCTCAGCGAGAACAAGGACTCGCTGCAGTCGGGGTTGCGCGGCGTCGACCAGATCGGGCCGACCCTCCGCGAACTGCGTGCCACCCTGCGCGACATCCACCAGGTCACCAGCCAGCTGCAGGCGAATCCCGCCGGCTATCTGCTCGGCCGCGACCATCCTGCCGAATTCACGCCGAAGCAATGAGGCCGCCCTCCATGAACATGTCGAACGGATTCCGCGCCGGTGCGCGCGCCATGGTCACGGCACTCTGCGTGGCCGCGCTCGCGAGCGCGTGTTCCATCCTGCCCGCGCGCGAGGCCGTGCAGGTCTGGCAACCGCCGGAAAGCGCCAGTGTCCACGTGGAATCCGCCGCGAACTTCAGCCTGCGGGTGGACACGCCCAACCTCGCCGGCATGCTAGACCAGCAAGGCATCGTCGTGATGCCCGAGCCCGGGCAGGTCAGCGTTTACAAGGGCGCTCGCTGGAGCGAATCGCCTGCGTTGCTGGTCCGCGGCCGGCTGGTCGATGCATTCATGGCGGCCAAGCTGCCCTCGGTCACCACCGACGACGAGCATTTTTCATCCGATTACACCCTGAGCGGTGACCTGCGCGCGTTCCACTCCGAGTACCGCGCCGGTTCGCCGGTGGTGGTGGTCCGCTACGACGCGCAATTACGCAGCGGCGGCTCGCGCAAGGTACTCGCCAGCCGCAGCTTCGTGGTCACCAAACAACCGTCGGGGACCCAGGTGCCGGCGGTAGTCGCCGCGTTCGGCGCGGCCGACGACGCGCTCGCCCAGCAGGTGGTCGAATGGGTGCTGGCGACGGCTGACGGCAATCGGCAATCCACGCCGGCCAACACGGACACGCACTGACCGCGTCTCGCAGCAACCAGTGGTTCCGGCGCGGTTGCATCCCGCCGTATGTCTCTCTATCTTGATGGAGAGATATATTCGGATGGTACGCCGCAAATGATCCCGATCTCGCTGGAATTCTTCCCGCCCAAGACCGACGAACAGCGCGCGCAGATGGAACGCGCGCTGCCGAAGCTGAAGGCCCTGGAGCCCGAATTCGTCAGCGTGACCTTCGGCGCCGGCGGTTCGACCCTGAGCCACACGCCGCGCACGGTGCGGCGCCTGCGCGAGGCGCACGCGCTGGAAGTCGCGCCGCACGTTTCCTGCATGGGCGGTTCGCGCGAGGAAATCGGCGCGCTGCTCGTCGGCTACCGCGAACTCGGTTGCAAGCGCATCGTCGCGTTGCGCGGCGACCTGCCCTCGGGGATGGCTTCGCCGGGCGACTTCCGCTATGCCTCCGATCTGGTCGCCTTCATCCGCCGCGAACACGACGGCTGGTTCCACATCGAAGTCGCGTGCTATCCCGAGTGCCACCCGCAATCCGACCACGCCGCGGCCGACCTTCGGCATTTCAAGGCCAAAGTCGATGCCGGCGCCGACGGCGCAATCACCCAATACTTCTTCAATGCCGACGCCTACTTCCGCTTCGTCGACGACGCGCGCCGCGCCGGCATCACGATTCCGATCGTGCCCGGCATCATGCCGATCGCCAATTTCGCGCAACTGCGCCGGTTTTCCGAAATGTGCGGCGCGGAAATCCCGCGCTGGATCGGCAAGCGAATGATCGCGTTCGGCGACGATGCGGACGCGGTGCGCGACTTCGGCGCGGATGTCGTGGCGGCGATGTGCCGACGGCTGCTGGAAGGCGGCGCGCCCGGCCTGCACATCTACACGCTGAACCGCGCGCGCGCGACGCGCGCGGTCCTGGAGCGCCTCGACCAGCCGCTCACCGCCTGAGTGCACGCCGCGGGCTAGACTTGCGCGATGAGCCCGTGGATCGTCCGCCTGCTGTGCCTCGCCGCGCTCGGCATCTGGGCGCCGCTTGCCTGGGCGCAGGCGCCGACGCAAACGCCCATCTATCGCTGCGTCGGCGCACACGGTGAGCCCAAGTTTTCCAGCCAACCATGTGGTACGGCGGTGCAGCTCCCCGGGAACGGTGCAGGCGCAGACGCGGCGACCTCCAGCCATGCGTTCGGCGACGTCTGCCCGGCCTCGCCGGGGGCGCTTCGCCAAGCCATCGCGGGCGCTTTCGAAAGCCACGACGTGAACCGTCTGGCCGGGGTCATCGTATGGCGCGGCATCGACCAAGCCTCCGCGCAGGCGATGTTGCGCACGCTGGCCGATTGGCTGAAGCAACCGCTGGCCGGTATCGCGATCGCAGGTGCCGCGGGCCCGCCGCCCGCGGCCAGCGTTCCCTCGCCCCCGCTTTCCGCAGGCGTCGCGATGAACGGCTCGATGCTTGCGCTCGCGCCGACGGGGTTCGAAATTTCGACCGCCGGCGGCGGCACCCGCGATTTCGGCATCACCGAATCCGACGGCTGCTGGTGGCTGACCTTCGATTGAGGCGATCACGCCTGCGCGGCGGCGCTGATTCGGCTGCTTCGATCACGGATGGACGTCGCGCCGCGTGCTAGCATCGGCCCGGTCGTGCCACGCTGCGATGCAGCACCTCGAAACACGCCATGCTGAAACTCTTCTGCGCGCTCGCGCTGTCTCTGGTCGCGGTCTGCGCCTGCTCTTCCGACCGCACCGCCGCCGTCGCCGACGCCCATGCGGCACCGGCTTCCGCGGCGACCGCCATCACGCCGGAGGTGCGCGCGAGCATCGCCGCCACGGTGGCCAGGATGGCGCCCGCCGCCAAGCCGCAGAGCATCCTGCCGGTGCCGATCGCGGGCCTGTACCAGGTCGTCGTGCAGGGCCAGGTCCTGTACATGACCGGCGACGGCCGCTACGTGATCCAGGGCGACGCATTCGACGTTGCCGCCCGCAAGTCGCTCAACAGCCTCACCCTGAACCGTCTGCGACGCGAAGCGATCGCCAAGCTGTCCAGGGATCGGATGATCCGCTTCGCGCCGGCGGATCCGAAATACACGGTGACGGTGTTCACCGACCTCGACTGCCCGTATTGCCGCGCCTTCCACGCCAACATGGCCGAAATCAACAAACTCGGCATCGCGGTGGATTACCTGTTCTGGCCGCGCACCGGACTCGGCACGCCCTCGGCGCAGAAGGCCGTGGACGTCTGGTGCGACAACGATCGGCGCACCGCGCTCAACCGAGCGTTCGAGGGCCAGGCACCGCCTCGCGCAACCTGCCAGTCGCCGGTTGCGCACGATTTCAACCTCGGCATCGACCTCGGCGTAGACGGCACCCCCACCATCATCGCCGACAATGGCGTGGTGCTGGGCGGTTATGTCGATCCGCACGAACTACTGCGGCGCCTGCAGAGTGTGCATGCCGCGACCGCCGAGTCGCGTTCGCGCTGATCGCAGCGTCTTCCGTGAAAAGTCAGGGCAGGAAAGGCCGTTCTGGCACGAGTGGGAGCGCCCAAAGGATCCGGCCAACAAGGCCTGACGCGGAGCAGCGATCATGGACGATCGCATTGCTCTCGTAAAAAGTGAGGGCAGGAAAGGCCGTTCTGGCACGAGTGGGCGTGTCCAAAGGATCCGGCTCACAAGGCCTGACGTGGAGCAGCGATCATGGACGATCGCACTGCTCTCGTGAAAAGTCAGGCCAGGGAAGGCCGTCCTGGCACGATTGGGCTTGTCCAAAGGATCCGGCCAACAAGGCCTGACGTGGAGCAGCGATCATGGACGATCGCACTTATAATGTCCGGCTCTTCCCGGCCCGTGGCCTCATCGTCATGATCGTCCTCGACGGGCGCAGCGCCCTGTCGGATTTCCGGCTCGACCGCCTCAATCGCCGCCTCGACGCGCTGTCGAAGGGAACGCGCTTGCGTGGCGCGCGCCATGTCTATTTCGTCCAGTCGGATTCGCGCCTGACGCCGGCGCTGCACAAGCGCCTCGCCGAAGTGCTCGACGCGACCGAGGCGCCGCCGGCCGACGCTTCGCTGTGGGTGGTCCCGCGTTTCGGCACGCGATCGCCGTGGTCGTCCAAGGCGACCGACATCCTGCACCACATCGGCATCCACGCATCCCGCGTCGAGCGTGGCACCGCGTTCCTCATCGATCGCTTGCCCGAAGCTGGCGAGCCGGCGTTCGCCGCGATCCGCGCCGCGCTGCACGACTCGATGACCCAGTCGGTGCTGCCGCGGCTCGCCGATGCGGTACGGGTTTTCGCGTCGGGCGATGCCGGTCCACTGCGGACGCTCGCGCTCGAGGGCGACCCGCGGACCGCACTGCAGCAAGCCAACGTCGAACTCGGCCTCGCGCTCAGCGACGATGAAATCGAATACCTCGCGACGCACTACGCGAAGCTCGGCCGCGATCCGACCGACGCCGAGCTCGTGATGTTCGCGCAGGCGAACTCCGAGCATTGCCGGCACAAGGTCTTCAACGCCGAGTTCACGGTCGACGGTGAAAAACAGGATGCGAGCCTGTTCGGCCTGATCCGCCAGACCCACCAGGCGTCGCCCGCGTACACGCTGTCGGCGTACAGCGACAACGCCGCGGTGATCGAGGGCCACGAAGGCGCGCGTTTCTTCGCGGACGCGGACGGCGTTTGGCGGGCGCACCACGAGTCGATTCCCTACGCAATCAAGGTCGAGACCCACAACCATCCGACGGCGATTTCGCCGTGGCCCGGCGCGGCTACCGGGTCCGGCGGCGAGATCCGAGACGAGGGCGCGGTCGGCCGCGGCGGCAAGCCCAAGGCCGGCCTGACCGGCTTTTCCGTTTCGCACATGCGCATTCCGGAG
>JBOHYO010000081.1:0-2217 GCA_050737935.1 Rhodanobacteraceae bacterium | reverse complement strand
CCGCCCACGGTGTACTACGCGCCGCCGGCGTATTACGGATACACGTACGGTTACGCGCCCTATCACCACTATCGCCGCTATCGCCACTATGACCACCGCGGCCACTATCCGCGTGATCGTGGGCATCATGGGCGCCGCGGGCGGAGCCACGGCCACTACTACCGCGGCCATCGTTGATGCGTCGGTTGCGGCCGGACCCAGCGCGGTGTGATACAACATCGCACCCATGAGCCGGTTCTCCGAACCTTCCGTGAACGACCACCAGACTGGCGAAGTCGCGCTCGACCTGCACTCGATCCGCACTTTTCTGCGGCAGTGGTTGCGCGACCCGGTCAAGATGGCGTCCGTCACACCGTCGGGTCGCCAGTTGGCGCGCCTGATGGTGGCGCAGTTGCCGGAAGGCAGCCCGCGCGTCGTGGAAATCGGGGCGGGCACAGGGGTGTTCACGCGTGCGCTGCTCGATTACGGGGTCGCACCATCGCGACTGCTGGTCGTCGAGATCAACCCGCATCTCGCCGATTTCCTGAGGGAGCGCTTCCCCGGGGTGGCGGTGGCTTGCGCCGACGCCCGGGATCTCGATCGGCTCGCCGCCGAATACGGCCTGCTCGCGGACGGAAAGCTGGACGCGGTGGTCAGCGGGCTTGGGCTTCTTTCCATGAGTGGCGAGCTTCGCGGTGCCATCCTGCGCGCTGCGTTTGCGGCGCTGTCGGAAGAGGGCCGGTTCGTCCAGTTCACCTATGGGCCGGGCAGTCCCGTCCGGGCGCGCGAGCGCAACGCGCTGGGACTCGATGTGCGGCGCGCCGGTTCGGTGCTGCGCAATCTTCCGCCCGCCTCGGTGTACGTCTATCAGCGGCGCGGGCCGTGCAGCCCGCCCGGTTCCGCGGAGTTGACGCGTCACGGATCGAGCGATAGCGAATAGTGCCGCGTGCCGGCATCGCGGCGGTATCCGAGGGATTCGTACAGCGCTTGCGCGGAGCGATTGTCCTCCGCTGTTTCCAGCACGAGTCGCAGCGCGCCGCTTGCGCGCGCGAATGCGCGTGCTGCCTCCATCAGGGCGCGTGCCACGCCACGCCGTCTTGCGCCCGGCGCGACGAACAGGTCGTTCAGCACCCAGACCCGGCGCATCGACACCGAGGAGAACGAAGGGTAGAGTTGGGTGAATCCCAACACCTCGCCGCTTTCCGCATCGCGCGCCAGGAAGATTTCCGACTGGCCGCCCTCGGCGCGGGCGAGCAGAAAGTCATGCGCCCCTTGCGGATCGGAGGGCTGCCGGTAAAACACACGGTAGGCGTCGAACAACCGCGACAGCGCATCTTGGTCGGCGGGCGTCGATCGCGCGACGGTGATGGACGACGGACGCCCGGCTTGCGTGGTTGCCATGCGTGGTTGCGGCGGCGATGGAACGGCGATCATGCACGCGCGTCGAACCCGCGCGCAAGCGCGACGTGCATGCGTTCAAACGCCGGTCAATGCTGGTCCTGCAGCCACCGCTGGTACTGGGCCTGGCTGATCGTCTGGCCCTGCCGGCTGGCAAACAGGAAATCGCTGTCCAGCGGGGGATATGCCTTGGCCTCGGCCTGGCTGATCCGGCCATCGGAATTGCTGTCGAGCGTGTTGAACGGTGGCGGCGGACCGTAGTCGCGGACATTCGCCGGCATGCCGGCATTGACGGTCAACGTGCCGTTCTGGATCGGATAGTTCGCGCTCGATTGGGTGCCCTGGTAGAACTGGACGGACGAGCCCTGCTGCTGATCCTGACCGGCCGGTTGCGGTTGCGCCGGCATCGTGGTCATGGGTGCCGCCGGCGGCGGAGGCGTCATGGGTGTCGCCGGCGGGGGCGGCGGCACGGGTGTCGCCGGCGGGGGAGGCGTCATGGGTGTCGTTGGTTGCGGAGTCACTGATTGCGGCGGTGGCGGGGGCGGCGGCATGGGTGCCGTCGGGGGAGGCGGCGGGGGCGGCGGTGGAACCTGCTGCGCCGGCGGCGGCTGCGGCATGGCTTGTGCCATCGCGAGCGACGTGACACCGAACAGCGCGAACGCGACCGCGACTGCGAGCGACGTGCGAATCGAACGTTGCATGCTCATGGAGACTCCTTTCGGGAAGCGGCGAATAGATTTACTTGCGCCTAGAATGGGTCCTCGTCGGGACCTGAGTGTTCTATCACGTGTTCTCTGCGATCAGCTTTCATTTTTTAGTTTTAAGATGGCGTCACAGTCG
>JBOHYO010000080.1:0-4880 GCA_050737935.1 Rhodanobacteraceae bacterium | reverse complement strand
CAGGGTGGCCGCCGAACCATTGTGGAAGTAGGGCGCGCGCCCTGCGAGACCGCGCAGATTCGGACCCTTGAACTTGCCGATGTCCGCCCATTTTCAGGTCAGCATCGCAAGGCCTGGGTCGGTAGTCTGGATGCTCTGGCCGGTCCGCCGGTTGGTCAGCGTGTACAGCGGCAGGTCGGGCGTACGCCGGCTGGCGTCGGCAATGCCGATGTTGAGCGGCGCGCCGACCGAATGGTTGCCGATGTTCGGCGCGTTGTGGCAGGTGCCGCAGGTACCGTGGATCACCGCCTGGCCGGTGGCGTCGTTCAGTCCCGCGACGCCGGTGATCTCGATCCGCATCGAGTCGAACAGCTGCTGCCCCCGCGCGATCGCGGAGCGGGCCTGCACCGCGGGGTCGAACCGCCGCGAGAAATCGGCATCGCGCCAACGGTCGAACAGGCTCATCACCTTTGGATCGAACGGATCCAGCGTGGGATCGTTGCCGAGCGGATCGTTGATGCCGACCCAGAATTTCTGCTGGGCCAGGATGTCGGAGCCGCCCATGCCGCCGTCGGAGTTGAGGAAGCCGGCCTGGTTGTCGCGGATCTGGGCCGTGGTGAGGTGCACTTCGAAATCGACGATCTCCTCGAGCAGCGACTGGCCCGGCGCCATCGCCGCCTGTTCGTGGCCGAGGATCGCATGCAGCGCCTGCGATGCGAGGCTGTCGCGGACGTCCTCGTGATTGAGGCCGGCATCCATCGGTGGCTGGAACGGCGCGAAGGTTTCGCGGCCGTCCCACATCATCGCGGTGTCCCATATCAGGTTGGTTGCAGGCAACGGACGCCGGAACAGCGAAAGCTCGCTCGCGCTGGCGAAGTGGTATGGGTCATCGACCGCGGTCAAGCTGAACTCGGCGTTGGCCGGAACCGGCATGCCGATCCGGAGCACGCCGTGGTCGAGCAGCATCGAGTAGGCCGCCTCGCGCGCGGCGAGCGTCGAGACATCCGCCAGCGGCGAGTTCGCGCCATCGACCAGGTGGAAGATCGGATCGGTGCCGCGGGTCATCTGGAAACGCTTGCGCACCTCCGCCGCGGAGATCGTCCAGCCCTCGGCTTGGCGGTGGCAGGAGCTGCACGAGCGCCCGTTGCTGCCGAGACTCTGGAAGAAAGGATTGCCCTTGTCGATCCGGCCATTCGGCGTGCTGGTCTGCAGCCAGCCGGAGGGATCGCGGGTCACCAGCGGATCGTGGCTGGCCAGTGCCCGCGCCTGCTGTGCGGAAGTGCCGCTGGCCGCGGCAAGCAGGAGCACCGTGACGGCGGCCCGGCGGAGGCGGCCGATGGATCGTGTACGGATTGGACCAGACATTGGCTTTGCGCTCCCGCGCTCGAGATGGACAGGCACGAGGGAAAACACCGTGTCTGGAGGAATTGCGACATCCATCGCCGCGTTAACCACGCCGGCTCACGCTTCCGTGTACTCCTTGCACGACACGGCCGGATTCCACATCGAGAACACGCCAGCGGGGTTGTACTTCCAGGCCCAGACGTGCAGGCTGTAATGGGCAGGCAGGCGGAAGCGGTTCGGACCGCTGGTGTAATCGAACAACTGGCCCATCAGGATCGGCGGCGAGCCGTCCGTGTGGTTGGCGTCCCAGAGCTCCGCGAGCGTAAGGTATTCCACCGCAACGAGATGCAGTCGCCCGTTGTGCAAAGGCTCGTATACCAGCAGCTCCGGGTGCGCGACGTCTTCGACGCCGTCGCCGATCAGGTCCGGGTTGAGGTAGTGCACGCCCATGGCCCCTTCATCCGGACTGCTGACGCAGCCCAGCACCGGGGTGTAACCGTCGTGTACGGCCTCGGCCACGTCCTGATACCTGGCGGTCGCCTCGCGCACCGCCGCCACCAGCCCGGCCGCTGGCTGGTACGTGAAATTCCGCTCGTTGTCCATTTCCGACTTGGGTGTCAACGAAGACGCCACGGACGCCCACGACAGCAGTGCCACGGCGAGCGCGCCGGCGACCGTACCCATACGAAGTTTCATGATTGCCCTCCTGGATGTCAGGTTGTGCCGCCACTTGCCGCAAGGCGGCTTGCATGCACCAGCGCCGCGCGCCGGTGCCCTCAGGTAAAACACCCTTTGCACACAAGTTGCGACAGGCGGGAGCCGGATTGCGCGGATCAGGCGCGAAGCGCGGCCGCGGGTCAGTTCGCGGCAACCTTGCAGGACGCCATCGCGCGGCTCGACACCGCGCTCGCATCGGCAAGCTCGGGGTGCGAGGCGAGATGATTCGCCTGGATGATCCCGCGCGCCGCCTGCGCCTGCGCCGCGGCGCCGGAGCAATCGCGGGCCCGCGCTTCTGCGGCCGCGAGCCACAACTCCGCCGCGAGGCGGCGCGGATGGGAAGGTTGCAGTTCGGTGCCGGCGCGTCGAATCGCCTGCTCCAGCCGGGCGCGCGCCGAGCCGGGTTTGCCCTCCCGCAACTCCACCCGTGCCAGCAGCGTGTGCACCCACAGCAATATTGGATCGTCGCGGCCGGCGACCGCGGCGAGATCGTGGTCGACCGTCGCCTGCAGATCGTCCGGGCATTGCGGGCCGGGCGATTCGGTGCAGGCGAGCAACAGGCGTGCCTCGGCCACGAGCGGCGGCACCTTGTAGTCGCGCGTGCGCAGTCCGGCGATGGCGCTCGGCAACAACGCGCGCGCAACTGCCGGCTTGCCTTCCAGGAGCGCGATGCCGGCCAGTTCGCTGTCGACCCGACCGTTCCGCATCCGGTTCGCCGGGGCCTTGCCGTAGAGAGCTTTTGCTTGAATAAACAAATGTTTGGCGCCGGCAATGTCGCCGAATTCGAGTAGGCCGAACGCGTCGCCCTCGAGCGAATCGCCGTGCAAGGGGGTGTCCGCGCCGAAGCCTTCGGCCGACCAGGTCCGAGCCAGTTTGCAGTCCTGCAGCGCACTGGCGCGGTCGACACGCACGCCATCCAGCATGCAGGCCTTCTGAGCCGCGTACACCATCGTGAGTTGGGGACGGCGACCGATGCGCAGGTACATCGCGAGTGCCTGCGTGAACAACTCGTGCGCCTTGGCCCAGTGGCCCGCGCGCCACTCGGACGATGCCCAGCCCGCCAGCGCCAGCGTCGACTCATTGCTGTACGGGCCGAAATGCGCAAGCTCGAACTGCCGGGTCTTGCGCCACATCCGGATCGCCTCGTCGTAGTGTTCCAGCCCCTCCAGCTCGGAGGCGACGTCGTTGTAGCCGATGCCGACGCGCGGATCGTCGGGCCCCCAGGTCGCGATCCGTTCCTTCACCGCCTCACGATTGAGCGCCAGTGCGCCCTCGCCGTTTCCCTCGATGTTCTCGACCGCGGACAGCGGCTCGAGCAAATCGATCAGCGGCTCGCCGTGGATGCCCTGCTGCAGCATCCGCCTGTGCGCAACACGAAGGTCCGCGCCCCCGTCCGCGTAGTCTTCGGCGCGCACCGCCGCGTAGCCGCGCGCGGTGAGCGCCCGGATCGCGTTGATGTCGGTAGGCAGCAGTGCGCGCTGCGAAAGCGCGACCGCCTGGTCGGCGAGTTTGCGCGACCGCGGTAGGTCGCCCAGGTTCTCGTATAGCCGCGAAAACATCGCCAGCAGATCCACCCGCTCGCTCGCGCCAAGTCGAGGCGTGCGTTGGAGGTTCGCGACGCCGCGTTCGAGCAGCTCGCTCAGGGTCGGTTGTTCGGAGGCGGCGATGCCATAGCGGATCGGCGCGAACAGGCTTTCCACGAAATCGCGCACCGTGTTCGCACGCGCAGCCTGCTGCTGCGCGAGCACCGCCTGCCGACGCGCCACCCCCGCCTGCCACAGGGCGACCGCCGAGGAAACACAAATGGCAATGAACAGGATCGCCGCAATCGCGACGCCGCCCTGATGGCGCGCGACGAACCGGCCCGCGCGATACCAGCGCGACGGCGGGTGCGCCCGCACCGGCTGGCGATCGAGATATCGCTCGATTTCCTCGGCAAGCGCGCCGGCCGAACCGTAGCGGCGTTCGGGTTAGGGCGCCGTCGCCTTCGTGACGATGTTGGCGAGATCGCCGCGCAATTTGCGCCGCGCGGGCTTCGGGTCCGATGGCGAGGCGCCGTTGTCGATGAACTGCGACAACGGCGTGCGCGCGCCGTCGGACGCGTGGCGCTCGCCCGTGAGCAATTCGCGCAACAGCACGCCCAGCGCATAGACATCGGTCGCGGTGGTGATCGCCCCGGGCGTGAACTGCTCCGGCGCGGCGTACGCCGGGGTCAATGCCTGGTGCCGCGTTCGGGTCGCGTCTTCGGTGTCGTCGAGCAGCTTGGCGATGCCGAAGTCCAGCAACTTCACGTTGCCATCCGCCGTCACCAGCACGTTGGAAGGTTTCAGGTCGCGATGCACGATCAACGCGCGGTGCGCCGACGCGACCGCGCGGCAGACCTGCAGGAACAGCGTCAGCCGCTGGCGTTCCGGCAGGCCGCGCTCGATCGCGTGACTGGTAACCGGTGCGCCGTCGATCAGCTCCAGCGCGATGTAGGCAAGACCGTTGTCGGCGATGCCCCCCTCGATCAGCCGCGCGATGCCGGGATGCCGCAGCCGCGCCAGCGCCTCGCGCTCATGGTGGAACCGGCGGCGCGCCTCGGCGGTGTACAGCCCCCGCGCAAGCAGCTTGAGCGCAACGTACTGGCGAACCCCGTCGGCTTCGCGGCACGCGCGGAACACCGTGGACGAACCGCCCTCGCCCAGCACGTCCAGCAACTCGAACGGACCGATCCGGCTGCCCGGCGGCAGCGGTTCGACGGCTTCGGTTTCGCCGATCGCCTGTGCGGCGCTCGCGGCGTCGCCGGCTGCCAGCCATTCGTCGTCGCCCGCATCGGCCGCCCGCATGCGCTCCAGTTC
>JBOHYO010000079.1:0-5896 GCA_050737935.1 Rhodanobacteraceae bacterium | reverse complement strand
AGCGCGCCGCGATCGAGTTCCTGACCGGCCAGTTGCGCCAACGGCCATCGGTGCGCGGGATGATGGCGCTGATCGATGCCACGATGAGCCGGGCCGAAGGCGAGGCACGGGAAAACTTCCTGATCCTGCGCGACCTGACCCGCAAGCTGCTCGAGGGGCGGGCGATGTATCGGTGCAACCACTGCGGCTTCGGCGCCAAGGCCCACCATTGGCAGTGTCCGAGCTGCAAGAGCTGGGGCACCGTGCGGCCGATCCGCAGCGTCGTCAACGAGTAGGAGCGCGCCTGCGCAAAGCGCTTGCTCCTTCTTTTGCGCGCGGACCCGTACGCCCACCTGCCTTCGTCATTCCGGCGGGAATGGGCCGCTCCTACAATCAAACGGGGTGGAAGCGACGCATGGACATATTGATTGCGACTTTCCTGGGGCTCGCGCTGTCGGTGGCGTGCACCGCGGCCACCATGGCCTATGCACGGCGCCACGGGCTCATCGATTTGCCGGGACAGCGGCGTTCGCACACGCAACCGACGCCGCGCGGGGGCGGCATCGGCATCGTCGCAGCAATTCTCTTGGCCGGGATACCGGCATGGGGCGTCATCGATTCCCTGGCTCACTGGATGCAGCCGGCCGCTTTCGCAGCCGCCGTGTTCGCGGTCGCGCTGATCGGGTGGCGCGATGACCACGCGCCGCTTTCGGTGCTGTCGCGGCTGGCGGTACACGCGCTGGCGGGATTGCTGGTCGGCGCGGCCGTGCTGGCGCCGGGCGGCTGGTTCGCGACGATCGGATGGGTCGCGCTGGTCCCGCTGGCGATCGTGCTGATCGGATTCATCAACGCCCACAACTTCATGGACGGCATCGACGGCATCCTGGGCCAGCAGGGGTTGTTCGTGCTGCTGGGCTACGGACTGCTCGCGCAGGCCACGGGGAATCCGGGGCTGGCAGCCTTGGCGTTCGTGACGGCGGCCGGGTGTGCGGGCTTCCTGATCTTCAATGCGCCGCCGGCGCGGATCTTCATGGGTGATGTCGGCAGTGGCGCACTCGGCCTCGCGATCGGCGCCGTGGCCGCGTTGCTGGTCGAGCGGAACCCCGCGCTACTTTGGGCATGCGCGATCCTGCCCTCCGCGTTCCTGGTGGACAGTGGATTGACCCTGGCCCGGCGGATGTTGGCCGGCCAACGCTGGTACGCGCCACATCGCCAGCACCTCTATCAGTGGCTGGTGCGGGTAAACTGGAGCCATGCGCGCACGGACGTCGCCTACATGATCTGGAACCTGGTTGTCGTCGCGCCGCTGGCATGGCTGGCGGCTGGCTGGCCGTCGCGCGGCATCTGGTTTTTCGTGGTGGCGTATGCGATGTCGATCGTCGCTTGGCACCTCGGCAAGCATGCCTGCCTGGCATCAGCGCGCAAGAGGGTTGTCCATGAAGTTGCGTGAGCTCGCAGGCAAGATCCATCCGCGCACCGCGGTCGTCGTGCATGACCTCGGTGTGACTTTGCTCGCGTGGTGGCTGGCCAACACGGTCCGTTACGCGATGCTGCCCTATGGCCAGCGGCTTGACCTGCTGGCTTGGCAAACCCTGATCGTGCTGGGCGTGCAGGCGGTGATCTTCTACTGGACTGGCCTGTACAAGGGACTGTGGCGGTTTGCGAGCGTCCCCGATCTTTGGAACATCCTGCGCGCGGTCGTCGCGGGCGCGGTCGGAATTTACCTCGCCCTGTTCCTGTATGACCGCATGGCCGGTATTTCGCGCTCGGTACTGCTGATCTATCCGGTGATGCTGGCGATCCTGCTGGGTGCGCCGCGGCTCGCGTATCGCTACTGGAAGGACAGCCAGCTCGACCTGTTCCACGCCAGGCACAGCCACCGCGTGCTCGTGATCGGGGCGGGCCGCGCCGGCGAGGCACTGGTGCGCGATCTGCGCCGCGACTCCCGCTACATCCCCGCGGGCTTCATCGACGACGATGCGGCGTTGCGGGGTTCCCGGCTGCAAGGAGTCCCGGTACTCGGCGGCACCGGCCGGCTGGTGGAGATGGCACGTCGTACCGGCGCCGAGATGTTGCTGATCGCGATGCCGAGTGCGGACAAGCAGCAGATGCGGCAGGTGGTCGAACTGTGCGAGCAGACCGGGCTGCCGTTCCGCACCGTGCCGCGGATCGACGATGTCGTATCCGGCCGCGCGCAATTCAACGAACTGAAGGAGGTCGCGATCGAGGATCTGCTCGGCCGCGAAGCCGTCAAGCTGGAGTGGAATGCCATCCGCCGCAGCCTCACCGGCAAACGCGTGCTGGTCACGGGTGGCGGCGGCTCGATCGGTTCGGAGCTGTGCCGCCAGATTGCCCGGCTCGGCGCCTCCGAATTGACGATCCTCGAGTTGTCGGAATACAACCTGTACCGCATCGAACAGGAGTTGCGTGCGCAATATCCGGAGTTGCTGCTGCGCTGCCTGGTCGGCGACTGCGGCGATCCCCCGGCCTGTGCCAATGCGTTCAACCTGGGCAAACCGCAGCGGGTGTTCCACGCGGCCGCCTACAAACACGTGCCGCTGCTGCAGAACCAGTTGCGCGAGACGTTTCGCAACAACGCACTGGCCACCCGCACGGTCGCGAAAGAAGCCGTTCGCTGCGGGGTCGAAAGCTTCGTGCTGATCTCCACCGACAAGGCGGTCAATCCCACCAGCGTGATGGGAGCCTGCAAGCGCATCGCCGAAATCATTTGCCAGGTGCTGGCGGAAGGCAACGCCACGCGCTTCGTCACGGTGCGGTTCGGGAACGTACTGGACTCTGCGGGCTCGGTGGTGCCGCTGTTTCGCAGGCAGATCGGCGCCGGCGGTCCGGTCACCGTCACCCACCCCGAAATCTCACGCTATTTCATGACCATCCCGGAAGCCTGCCAATTGATCCTGCAGGCGATGGCCATGGGGCACGGCGGCGAAACCTTCGCGCTCGACATGGGCGAGCCGATCCGGATCCGCGATCTCGCCGAACAGATGATCCGGCTCGCCGGCAAGCAACCGGGACGTGACATTTCAATCCTCTATACCGGCTTGCGCCCCGGCGAAAAACTGTTCGAGGAATTGTTCCATCCGCTCGAGAACTACCACAGCACCTCACACTCCAAGATCTTCGAGGCCACGCCCCGGCAACAATCGGGCGCGATGGTGATGGCACAGCTCGCGCGCGCGTCCGACGCGGTGGCGGGTTTCGACGAAGAGGCGCTGCGCCGTTGCCTGGGTGCATTGCTGCCGACGTACCGTTGGGACACCGGCAACGCCACGCAAACTGCGGAGGTTCTGCCCATGCAACGTGGCAGTGGAAGCGACACCGCGGCTTAGGGGTTTTGTTCTGCGATCGTCCCTGATCGCCGCAATTGGACAGGAGCGGATAGGCGTGGCTCCCAAGTCGCACACGCCGGAACGGCCATCCATGGCCTGACTTTTCACAACAGCCGCTTCGAACAGGCTAACTAACAATCAAGGATACGAAGTGACACGATTGCGCAAGGTGGTGTTCCCCGTGGCCGGCCTCGGCACGCGTTTCCTGCCCGCCACCAAGGTGGTCGCCAAGGAAATGCTGCCGGTCCTGGACCGTCCGCTGATCCAGTACGCGGTCGACGAGGCAGTCGACGCCGGTGCCGACACCCTGGTGTTCGTCACCAATCGCTACAAGCACGCGATCGCGGACTATTTCGATTCCGCCTATGAACTCGAGGAAACCCTCGAGCGCGCGGGCAAGCGCGAACTGCTGGAGATGGTGCAGGGACTGCTGCCGCCGCACGTGCGTTGCGTATACGTGACCCAGGAACAGGCGCTGGGCCTGGGCCATGCGGTGTTGTGCGCAAAACCGGTGATCGGCGACGAGTCGTTCGGGATCGTGTTGCCGGACGATCTGATCGTCAACGATGGCCCGGGCGCCCTGCGCCAGATGGCCGAACGGGCGGCGGATGGCAAGACCGGCGTGCTGGCTGTCGAGGAAGTGCCGCGTTCGGACACCGGCAAATACGGGATCGTCGACGTCGGATCCGATGGCGATCGCATCCGCCACATGGTCGAAAAGCCCAGACCCGAGGAGGCTCCGTCCAATCTTGGCGTCGTCGGCCGCTACGTCCTGCCGGCGCGCATCTTCGAGCTGCTGGAATCGACCACCCCCGGCGCCGGCGGGGAGATCCAGTTGACCGATGCGATCGCGGCGCTGCTGAAGGAAATGCCGGTACTGGCGCACCGCTTTGTGGGCAAGCGCTTCGACTGCGGCGGCAAGGCCGGCATGGTGCGTGCAACCTTGCATTTCGCGGCGGCCGATCCCGAACTGCGGCACCTCGTGAGCGGCACTGTACCCGCGACCTAGCGGACCGCCGCTGCGCGGCCAGGGGTCAGAGTGCACTTTCGCGTCAGCGATTCATGCCGCTGATGGACTGGCCCGCGAAAGTGCACTCTGACCCCGGTTTTTCCTGCCGGCCGGTATGCTTGGCCGATGACCCAGCCGACCTGGTATCAGACAAGCGCCCGTCCATTTGCACCGCTGCCTCCGTTGCAGGGCACAACCGAAGCGCGGATCGTGATTGTCGGCGGCGGGTACGCGGGCGTGTGCCTTGCGCTCGGTCTTGCCGAGCGTGGGGTTCGCGACGTGGTGTTGCTGGAGCGCCACGGCATCGGCCATGGTGCATCCGGCCGCAACGGCGGCTTCGTATTCGGTGGATACTCCCTGGGCGAAGACGAAATGTTGCACCAGCTCGGTCCCGAGCGCGCTCGCGCGCTGTACTCGCGCACCACGGACGCGGTCGAACTCATCCGCCAGCGAATCCGGCGCTACGCGATCGAATGCGACGCGGTCGATACGGGCGTGATCTGGGCCAACTGGTTCCGCGATCCCGAAATCCTGCGCGAACGACAGCGCCTGCTTCAGGAAACCTATGGCGTTGCTTGGACGTGGTTGCCCGAGGAGCAACTGCGAAGCATCATCCACAGCGGGCGCTACCACGATGGCCTGTTCGAGCGGAACGCGCTCCACCTGCATCCCCTCGACTACCTGCACGGCATGGTGCGTGCCGCGCAGGGGCAGGGCACGCGCTTCCATGAAAACTCGCGCGTTCGCCGCGTGGTGCGCGACGGCACCGACTGGCGCGTATGCACCGACGGCGGCGAGGTGAAGGCGCAGACGGTGGTGCTGGCCTGCGGCGGATATCTCGCCCACCTCAAGCGCGAAGTGGATCGCGCGGTGCTTCCGATCGCAACCTACGTGATGGCGACCGAACCCCTCGGTGAGCGATTGCACGAATGCCTGCATACCCAGGCAGCCATTTACGACACGCGCTTTGCGTTCGATTACTACCGCCCGCTCAAGGACACCCGGCTCTTGTGGGGCGGGCGGATTTCGATCCGGCAGTATTCACCGACTGCGATCCGGCGCTTGCTGATGCGCGACCTGTTACGCGTGTTCCCGCAACTGGAGGGCGCGAAGATCGACTACGCCTGGTCGGGCCTGATGAGTTACGCGCGCCACCAGATGCCGCAACTCGGCACGCGCGGCGACGGCTTGTGGTGGATGCAGGCTTTCGGCGGCCATGGTACTGCGCCGACCTGCGCGGCCGGTGAGCTGCTGGCGGACGCCATCGCGCAGAACGACGAAAGCTGGCGCGCATTTTCGCAGTTCGGGTTGCAGAGCACGCTCCGTCCCTTCGGATACCTCGGCGCGCAGGCCAGCTACTGGTGGGCGGGTGCGAAGGACCGATGGAAGGCCATGGTCGAAGGGTGAGCTCGCGCGCTTGGCTGGTGCCCAAGGGCATCAGCTGCGTAGGTGACGTGACGCGCAGGAGCGCAGCCGAACGCCGAAGGCCGTCTTGGGCTGCGTCGCAGCGAAGGGTGAGTGCCATGGATGGCACGAATAACGCCCATGGCAGGAAGCCGAG
>JBOHYO010000078.1:0-3920 GCA_050737935.1 Rhodanobacteraceae bacterium | reverse complement strand
TCTCCGCACGCCACGGCGCGCTGGCGCAGCAGTTCCGATTCACGCGCGTTGCCGGTCAGCGCCGCCGCGCGTTCGAATTCCGCACGCGCTTCGTCCAGGCGTCCAAGCTTGAACAACAGGTCGCCGCGCACGCTGGGCAGCAGATGGTAGCCGCGCAGCGCGCGCACCTCCTGCAGCGCGTCGACCAGTCGCAGACCCGCTTCCGGACCTTCGGCCATCGACACCGCGACGGCGCGATTCAATTCCACCACAGGCGAGGGCGCGACTTCAGCCAATCGCGCGTATAGCGATGCGATCCGGAGCCAATCGGTGTCATGCGCGCGCTGCGCGCGCGCATGACAGGCGGCGATCGCAGCCTGCAGCGCGTAGTTGCCGCCCGCGCCGTCGAGTTGTTCCGCGCGCTCCAGCGCTGCGAGCCCCCGCCGGATCAAGAGCCGGTCCCAGCGCGCGCGGTCCTGGTCCAGCAACAGGATCGGGGTGCCGTCGGCCGCCACGCGTGCGTGCAGCCGCGAGGCCTGGATTTCCATCAACGCAACCAGCCCGTGGACCTCCGGCTCGCGCGGGGCGAGGCCCGCCAGCACCCGCCCCAACCGCATCGCTTCCTCGCACAACGTGGGCCGAGCCCAATCGTCGCCTGCGGTGGCGGTATGGCCTTCATTGAAGATCAGATAGACCACCTCCAGCACCGCGGCCAGCCGTGGTGCCAGTTCCGCGCCGCGCGGCACCCCGAACGGCACCTGCTTTTCGGCGAGCGTGCGCTTGGCGCGCACGATGCGCTGGGCGACGGTGGCTTCCGGCACCAGGAACGCGCGCGCGATTTCCGGCGTGGTCAGGCCACCCAACATGCGCAGGGTCAGCGCCACCTGCATGTCGCGGGCAAGCACGGGGTGGCAGGCGGTGAAGATCAGCCGCAGCAGGTCGTCGCCGATGTCGTCATCCAGCGAATCCGCATGGTCCGGTGCGTGCGTCATGGCTTCGGGACCGATCTCGTATTCGAGCGCGGCGCGTTTGTCGTTCCGCATCCGGTTGTGCCGCAACTGGTCGATCGCGCGGCGCTTGGCCGTCGTCATCAGCCACGCGCCGGGATTGTCGGGGACGCCGTCGGTGGGCCAGCGTTCCAGCGCAGTGACCAGTGCCTCCTGCGCCAGGTCCTCGGCCTGGCCGACGTCGCGCAGCATCCGCGCCAGGCCCGCGATCAGTCGCGGCGCCTCGATCTTCCAGACCGTTTCGATGGTGCGATGGGTATCGGCCGTCGTCATCGGGGCCGATCACATCATTGCCAAGCGTCCGGCGCAAGCGCTCGCGATGGCGGCGTTCAGCCCTTCGTGATCTTTCCGCGCAGGCGTGCCTCGTGCTTGCGGATCTCGGGCGTCACGGCATCGCCAAAATCGTCCATCTCGAACACCGGCCGCAGTTCGATTTCCGCGCCGCCGTCGAACGGCGCGCGCTTGATCCATTCGATCGCCTCGTCCACCGAACGTACCTGCCACAGCCAGAAGCCGGCTACGAGCTCCTTCGTCTCCGAAAACGGCCCATCGATCACCGTGCGCTGCTTGCCGTCGAAGCGCACCCGCGCACCCTTCGAGCTGGGGTGCAGACCCTCACCCATCAGCATCACTCCAGCTTCGACCAGCTTTTCGTTGAACTTGCCCATCTCGGCCAGATCTTTGGTATTCGGCATCCTGCCGGCTTCCGATTCCGCATTCGCCTTCACGATCACCAGTACGCGCATGACTTGTCTCCAGTGCTCCGGCAACGGCCGGTCTCAGGACAGTGACGAACCGCCCGCGCCGAAATCGACAAGCCACCGCGACCGTTTGATCGGAGTCAGGGTAGCGATGACATCGCGATCCCATCATGAGAGGATTGCCGCAGGCCCAACCATAATGTCCGCCATTACCCCCGACGCAACCAGCCGGCCCGCACCGGCACCGATGCACCCGTTTCGCCCGCTGTTCTTCTGCGCGGCGCTGTTCGCAAGCCTCGGCATGCTGGCGTGGGGCGCGTTCTGGCACATGGGCTGGCTGCCTCCGACCTCGCTCGATCCGCTCTCGTGGCACGCCCACGGCATGTTGTATGGGTTCGCCAGTGCGCTGGTCGGCGGATTCCTGCTGACCGCTTCGGCCAACTGGACGGGTATCCCGACCACCACGCGCCGGGGATTGCTGCTGCTGACGGCAACCTGGATCATGGCGCGCGTGCTGTTACTGACGCCGCTGCCATTCTGGGTGGGGGCGCTGTTCGACGTCGGCTATCTCTTTGGCCTGATGTTCCTGGTCGGGCGCGTGCTGTGGCTGTCGCACAACAAGCGCAACGCATTCCTGATCGGCATCCTGCTGGTTTTTACAGGACTCGACATCGCGTTCTATGCAGGGGCCCTCGCCGGCAACGGGACGGTTGCCACGCGTGCCCTGATTGGCGCGGTGGACCTGCTGATGGTGCTGATGTTGGCGATTGGCGGACGGGTGATCCCGTTCTTCACCAGCCGCAAGCTCCCCGGCCACAGGTCCTGGACCAACCGCTACCTGATCTGGGCGGTCAACGGCGGCGGCGCGCTGGTACTGCTGTTCGGGATCGCGGGCGTACCCGGCCTGCCGCGCGGAGCGCTGATGCTCGCCGTCGCGCTCCTCGCGCTGGTGCGCCTCGTCGGCTGGCGCGGCTGGCGCACCTGGCGCGACCCGGTGCTGTGGGTGCTGCACCTTGGTTACTTCTGGCTGGCGCTCGGGCTGATCGTGCGCGGGCTGGCGCTGGTCGGCGTCTACGCGATGCCTGAGATCGACACCCTGCACGGCATCACCGTCGGTGCGCTGGGCACCCTGTCGCTGGCGATGATGACCCGTGTCGCGCAAGGCCACAGCGGCGTGCCGATCCGATCCAACGCGGCCCTGACCGTCATGTTCGCGCTACCCACCATCGCGGCTGCCGTACGGCTTTGCCACAACCAGCCGGGCGGATGGGTAGGGGCGGCGGCGCTGTGGTTCGTCGCGTACGCGATCTATCTGGTTGTCATCGGACCGCTGCTGGTGCGCGGGCGCCTCGCCGCCGCGCCTTGATTTTGCCCGCCACCGCCGGCGGCGGAGGTATCATTGTGCCGGCATTCGGCCGACCTCATTTTCCGAAGACCTTCGGGACACGGACATGCAAACGTCAATGATTTCCAGAGCCTTGCGCACATTGTTCGCGTTGCTGGTGATGCCTGCCATGGCATCGTGCGCCGCTGTCACGGACGGCGGCGCGACCGCGCACGCAGCAGTGCCCGTCGCAAAGGTCGACGCGCCCTTGGCGAATCGTTCCGGCAACGCCATCGCAGTGCTGGCCGGCGGCTGCTTCTGGGGCATGCAATGGGTGTTCGAGCACGTGAAAGGCGTCACCAACGTGACCGCCGGTTACTCCGGCGGCGCCGGGAATACCGCGCACTACGAACGCGTCAGCGAAGGCGACACCGGCCATGCGGAATCGGTGCAGGTGGCGTTCGACCCCGCGCAAGTCAGCTATGGTGAGTTGCTGCGGGTGTACTTCTCGGTCGCCACCGACCCGACCGAGTTGAACCGCCAGGGCCCGGACACGGGCACGCAATATCGCGGCGTGATCTTCTACACCGACCCGCAGCAACAAAGGATCGCCCAGGCCTACATCGCGCAACTGGCCGGGGAGAAGATCTATCGCGGGCCGATCGTGACGCAGGTAGTGCCGTTCAAGGCCTTCTACCCGGCCGAGGGCTATCACCAGGACTACGCCCGGCTGAATCCGGATGCGGCTTACATCGCCATCAACGATGCGCCCAAGGTGACGCGTTTCGCGCAGCTGCTGCCGGACCTGTACCGCGCCCGCCCGATCGTCCACCACGCGTCAAGCCCGACGGTCCGCGTGTCGGTTCTTTAAACGCCACCCGGGAGGAGAACAGCGCAACGCGGGAAGCC
>JBOHYO010000077.1:0-6730 GCA_050737935.1 Rhodanobacteraceae bacterium | reverse complement strand
TGGTTATTGAGCACCACCGCCGAGGGCTCGGAGAGCACCTTGGTATTGCCGCTCTCCTCCAGTCCTTGTATCGCCACCTGGAAATTCTTGCCAGCGAAGGAATAGAACAATGAATCGACTTTCGGGTTGTACTGCACGCCACCCAGACCCAGCGCCCCTTGGCGAGCATCGAACGGGTTGCCGACGGTGGGCGGCGACCCCGGCTGGGTGCCGATCAAGCCGCCGAGGTAATACTGCACCCCGAACTGGAAGGCGCCCTGCAGGGTCACTTCCAGCACCTTGGTTTCGATCTGCACCTGCAGCGGCTTCTCGTCGAGCCGCTGGATCACCGGCAGCAACTTCTCCCATTGGCCCGGGTTCGCGCGGATCAACAACTGGTTGTTCTCGTTGACCGCCGCGATGCGTACGCCTTCGCTGGTGGTGAACGCCACCGCGCTTTGGCCGGATTGCTGCTGGCGGCGACCGCTGGTCGCGCCCTCGACCATGCCTGCGCCGACGCCGCCACTGTCGCTGCCAAAATCGGTGCCCCCGCTCTGTGCCGTGCCGGTTCCGAGCGTATCGCTGCCGCCCTTGTTGAATGAGCCGAAACCCTGTTGCGAGCCGAGGCTTCCGGGCGAGGCCTGCTCGAGCGGCGAGAAGCCGGGCGCCACGGCGCCCTGCGCGGATGCACCCGCGCCGGTCGTGTTTCCGAACAACTGGTTGAGGTGCTGGGCCAGCGCAGACGCCCGCACGTTCAGCACGTTGTACACGTACAGCCCCGAAGAATTGCCGGCGCCGTTGTCGATCGTGGTAACCAGCTTGCGCACCTCGTCGACGTAGGAGGGCTGCGGCGTGATCACCACCAGGCTGTTGCTCTGCCTGAGCGGGAGCAGCCGGACCAGGCTGGACATCTGCTGGCCCTTTTCGCCGCCCTGTTCACTGAACAGCGTTTTCAACTGGGCGACCAGATCCTCCGCCTGCACATGCTGGAGCGGGATTACCGCCACCGACATCCCACGCAGCCAGTCCACGTCGAACGTCTGGATGATGCGCTGGTAGTTGGCCAATTGATCCGGGCTGCCCCCCATCACCAACAGGTTGCGCACCGGATCGACCAGCAGGAAGGCCTTGGGATCGGCGAAGGGTTTCAACATCTTCTGCATTGCGTCGGCCGAGACGTAGTGCAGCGGAAACAACTGCGCCGCGTAACCCATGCCCGGCGCGACCGCGTGGAGGCCCGGCACCAGCGATCCGGACGCCGCCTCGTCCACCGGTAGCACCAGGTACCCGCCATTCCTTTGCACCAGGGCATTGCCGGTCCACGACAGCAGCATCTGCAGGATCGGCAATACCTCATCCTTGCCGATCGGCTGCGAGGTCGCGAAGGTCACGGTGCCCTTGACCTTCGGCGAGATCGCGTAATTGGCGTGCAGCACGTCGCCGAGGATCGCCTTGACCGCCGCCTGCACCGGCTGGTTGTCGAAATTGAAGGTGATCGTGCCGCCCTGGTTGGTGCCGCCGCGCGATTTGCCCTGGGTCCCCTGCACGTTGATGAACACGCCGGTCCCGTAGTGGGTTTCCGGTTCGGCACCCGCGGCCAGCGGTTCATTCTGCTGCGCCGTGCCGACGTTCAGTGGCGCCGGCACCGGCTTGTGGCTGCCGGCGATGGCTTCGCGCTGCAAGCTGTAATCGTGATCCTTGCGGATCTGCGGCGCGCAGCCCGCCAGCAGCGCGGCGGCGCACACGATTCCCAGCGTCGAAAACTTCTTGTACACGTGATGAT
Source organism: Rhodanobacteraceae bacterium (assembly GCA_050737935.1). Taxonomy (GTDB): domain Bacteria; phylum Pseudomonadota; class Gammaproteobacteria; order Xanthomonadales; family Rhodanobacteraceae; genus 66-474. The sequence goes on along the minus strand of JBOHYO010000077.1, from coordinate 4,968 downwards.
CTCCGCCGTTGGGCCGTGGGCCGGATCTACGCCCTCAGCCGCCCCCGCCTTGTTGCGCCTTGCGCCTGCGCGCCTCGATGCGCGCCTTGAGCGCCCGGGCACGCGCCTCGGCCGATGCCGGTCCGGCGCCCACCGCTTGCCTCCCTGCCGAATCGTTCGTTCCGTGGCGCGTGACCATAGCAGAAGCGCCGTTGTCGGCGCTTTCCTCTGGCTGGTCATCGTTGTCCCGCACGCCGGATCCGTCCCGGGGGTTGCCTTGGCCGTCCGAAGCACCGGGAACCAGACGGAGCTGCAGGCGCGAGCCGCCGGACTCCACCACGGCGCTGCGCGGATGCAATTCAACCAGCACCGGGCTGCCCCGGGACGGTTGCCCATCGATGACCCGGTAATCCTTGCCGGTGGCCTTGTCGTGCAGGATCGCCATTTTCAGGCCGGGCAGCATGATCACGCCCGTCAATTGCAGATCTCCGGAAGATCCGGACTCGCGGCCGGCGGCCGGTTCCGGGGTACGGGTCGGACTGAACAGCGGGCGCTGCCAGACCACGCTGTATTGCTTGAGCGGTCCGACTGCCGGCGGCGGCGTGGTCGATTCAACCCGCGGCGGCGGCGGCGCCGTCGCCGCGTCGCGCCAGCCGACCCCGCTGCCGAGCCCCATCCATAGTGCGATCAAAAGCGCCGCCAGCACCACGGCGAGCATGCCGATCACGGGCGTCAGGCGGCGGCGGTCGGCGGCGTTCATGGCGAGGCCGCCGGCCGGAGGTAGCCGGACAGGGTCAATTGCGCCTGCAGCCGCCCGTCGGGGGAGCGCGCAACGCTGAGATTGTCGATGAACAGGTAGGGAAGACCGCGGTCGAAATCGTGCAACACCGATGCCAGCGGCTGCATGCCGCAATCGAGCGTGATGCTGACGCTGACGCGCCGGAACGCTTCGTTGCCGTTGTCCTGCTCGATCGGCATCTTGGATGGCATGTTGCAGCCCGAGGCTTCCTTGGCGTGCGCCGCCACCACGTCGGTGGCACGCTGGATCAGTCCGGCCGCGGCGGCACTGGGATCGTCCGCCGCGAGGAACGCACCGACCGTCGCGCCGCCCCGCTCCAGACGTGCCACCCGTTGCTCCAGTTGCGGCTGCTCGGCGATCGCGGCCGCGTACCTCGAGTGCAGCGCCTGCAGGTCGTCCATCTGGTCGCCCACCCCCAGCATCGGCGCGACGAACCACCAGTGCAGCAGCAGGAAATACGCGACCGCCAACGCGACCAGCGCCAGCACGACCGCAGCGAGACGCCCCTGCACCGGCGTCAGCCGTGCCCTTCCCCGGCGTCGCAGGTCAATGCGCACCGGGAGCGCCCGCGCCGCGCACGCGCGCGACCAGTTCGAAGCGTTCCTTGCCGGTGGCGGGGTCGGGCTGGATCACGCCCTGCAGCTTCGGCTCGCTCAGGATCTTCGAGTTGCCGAGCGTATCGACCAGCCCCGCGGCCTTGTCGGCCTCGCCCTTGATGTCGAGCCCGCCAGAGTCATCCAGCGTCAAGCTGTCGAGCCAGGCGGTGGTGGGCAGGCGCCGGGTCAGGTCGTCAAGCACCGCGAGCGCCGACGGGTTCTTCGCTTTGCGCTTGACCAGGAATTTCGAGGCCGCGAGCGCCCCTGTCATTTGCGCGCGCAACTGTTCGGAGCGCGTGGCCTTGGTGCGCATCGTGGTCACTTCGTCCTGCATCGTCGCGAGCGCCGCACGTCGGTTGTCCAGCCACTGCAACAGCACCAGCACGGCCAGCAGCACGCACACCGCGGCGAGCAACCAGTTGGCGCGCCGACGCCTGCCCGGGCGTCGCGGACGCTGTCCCGGCGGCAACAGGTCCACGCCGGCGAGGCTGCCATCCGCCGCCTGCACATCCACGCCATCAGGATGCGCGCCGATCGCCGCGAAATGTTCCAGCATCGGATCGAGTCCGGACCTCGGGGCGACATAGAGGTCGAGGGCGACTTGGCCGCCCGCCGGCTGGTCGGCGCTGACCCGCACGTCGTAATACACCTGGTCGGGCGTGAAGGGTGTCTGCCGGTCGAGTTCGTAGCCGGCCACGCGCCGCGGGTCGGCGGCCGCCGCCGACGGCATCACCAGCCGCCGCACCAGCACCTGGTCCGACGGCACCACCAGCAGCAGCCGGCGGTCATCCGGATCGATGCCTGCGCAGACCCGCGCGAATTCCTCGCGCTGTACCTCGATGGGCAGCTTGTCGGACAGGGTCGCGAGGGTCGTGCCGGTACGCGCGCGGCGCACCGTCACGCGGCCGGCATCCACGGTGAGCCAGAGCACATCGCGACCTCGCCTCACCCAGTCGCGCAAGCGCGCAGGCAGCAGCGCGGTCAGCTCGCCGCCCCACCAATCGAAGAACGCCGGCAGCGGCGAACGCCGCCATGCGAGCTTCGTGCGATCCATCGTTTGTGCGCTCGATATCGCCATGGCCGGGGATTATTTCACGGAGTACCCTGGGAATTGGTGCGCCAGTCGGAATCGGTGCGCCAATCCAGGACTTTGTACGGGCGCGCGCGGGCTCCCGTCAACGTCATGCGAACCGTGACGTCCAGGGTGACCCGCGCGCCGTCGGGCATTTCCGCCGTGCTGAATACCCGCTCGACCACGCCGCCGTAGCCCGCGATCAGCGGTCCGCCGGTAACCGCGCCCAAGGCCAGGCCGTTGCCGGCGCCGCCTTGCGCGGGTCGACCCCGCCGCGCCTCCACCAGCGCGTTGGCCGCGGACGGGCCGATGCCGCGCAACGCCGCCACGGTCAACGGCCCGGCGTACGAAGCGTCGGGAAAGTTGCGGCCGGAAAACACCGTCACCGCGTTCGCGACCTTGGCGAACAGTTCGGAATCCATGCCGGGCAGCACGGCCAACTGGTCGATCGCGCGAAATGGTCCCGGCGATGGGGCCCCGACGCGCCGCACGCCCGGACCCGCAATGCCAACGGCGCGCGGCGTGCCGCCGCGGAACTGCGCGATCGCTTGCGCGAGGTTGGCCGCGCGCGACGGATCCGCCCCCGCGGCCTGGAACAGGCTGCGCAGCAAGTCGGGCGGACTCGCATTGAGGTCCACTTGTCCGGTCGTGTCGACGACCGCCACCGTCACCTTCGCGCCGTCGAACGTGAAAGCATACGGCCGGCCGTCCGGCACCCATTGGCCACCGGCATCCGGGGAGCGCAGGCCGGCGATGGCGTGCGCAATGCCGGCTTCGGCAGCCAGTTCGGCGCGTACCCGCTCGGCTCCGTACAACGCCGCCTCGCTGTGGCTGCGCGAGGCAGCGGCGACGCCGATCAACAGCGCCGCCAGCACCATCGTCGCCCACAGCACCAGCAGCAGGGCGGTCCCGCGTTCGCGCCGATCCAATGGTCGGGAGGCGTCCCGCTGGCGGGTACGATCGGCCGGTCGCGGAACGCCACGGATCATTGCGCGCCTCCGGTCTGCGTGCCCGCGCCTTCGCCGCTGTGCAGCGGAATGAGCATTTCCGGAATCGGCACCCGTGCGCGCCAACCCGGCTTCAGGAGGATGCGGACCGCCAGCGGCAAGCCATTCGCGTCCGTCCAGTCGTTGCGCCATCCCGCCGGCTTGCCGAAAGCGCCCCCGCCAAGGTATTGGAAGTTGCCGCCGTCAAGATCGGTGAGCAACTTGTGTCGCACGGGCTCGCCGCGCGCCGGAACATTGGCCAGGTAAGGCTGATAGGCGAGCCAGAGCGTCATGCCCCCGCCGTCCTGCTTCTCGATCTGCAGGGATTGCAGGTACAGGCCGGCATGCCCCGACTGCATCGGCAGCGGCGCGACGTACTGCATCGACGTCGCGTCGCCCGCGAACACCCGCGCACGCGTGCCGGCGCCCGCCTCGGTCACCCAGGGATGCATCCCGGCAGCGGCAAGGTAGCGGCGCAGGAACTGCTGCGCCGTGTGCACGCTTTCGCTTCGCGCCATCAACGCGTCGGCCGAATGCGTGATGCGTGCCGCGCCGGCGAGCGCACTCCACACGCCGAGCATCACCAACGCCAGCAGCGCCAACGCCAGCAGGATTTCCAGCAGGGTGAAGCCTTTGGAGAACCGGGACCCGGGACCGGGGACCCGGGACCGGGTAAAAGCCCGCCGCCGGTTGCGGATGGATCGTTCCGGAGCACTTGGCGATGTCGATTTCGCGCGCATCTGCATTCGATACCCGATTTCCTATTCCCCATTACTACCTGGTGGTGCGGCCTGCGCGCGCTGGGTGGACAACCGCAGCGTGCGGCCGGCACCGTATTGCACCCCGATGTCGAGTTGATAGAGGTCGATGGCGCCGGCCTGCGCCAGCAACGCGCCTTGCTGCCGCAGCGCCACGCCTTCCCCGTTGCCCGCCGCCGGACTCGGAAGCGCATGGATCTTGAGCGTCCAGCGCATGCCGTCGTCGAATTTGCCGGTCAATGTTTCATCCTTGAGCGGTGCCAGCAGCCCCTGCTCCGCGAGCACGCTTTGCGCGCGCTCGACCGCGGTGTCGAGCGCCGCACTTTGCACTGCGTTCTGCGCCGATTTGCCGAGCGCACCCAGGCCGATGGCGAACGCGATCGCCAGCACCGCGAGCGCGGCGAGGACTTCGAGGAGGGTGAAGCCGCTTTGAAGAGCCGGGACTCGGGACCCGGGACCCGGGACCCGGGACAACAGCCCCGGCAGCCGAGCGCCATTCGCGCGCAGCCGCGTTTGCCGTAACGGTAAGCGGGAGATTGGCGCACGCCGCGGTGCAACGCCCGAGACGAAGCGCGGACGCCATCGCGAATTGGCTGGGCCGGTGAAGCCGAACCAAGGCTCTTCCGGGTCCCGGGTCCCGGGTCCCGGGTCCCGTCTTTGCCGAGTCCCGAGTCCCGAGTCCCGAGTCCCGACGGTGCGCACCCGCCATGTCATTTCGACGCTCCAAGCTCCACTGCCACCGCACCGGTGAGCCAATCCACGTCGATCCGTACCACGC
>JBOHYO010000076.1:0-5420 GCA_050737935.1 Rhodanobacteraceae bacterium | reverse complement strand
CGCGAGCTTCCCAATTTACGCGTCACCGTATTGCGTCCGAGCCCCAGCGCCTTGGCCGCATTCTGACGATGGCCCCCATGCACGGCCAGTGCGGCGTCCAGCAGCACGCGGTCGAAACGCTCGCGGGCAGTCGTGTGCAGGTTTGCGGCGCCAGCGGCGAGTTGCGCATCGATCCACCTGCGCAGCGCAGATTCCCATTGCGGCGCGCCACCGGAACCGGCGCCGATGGGGGCCGCGCGCTCGTGCAGGTCTTCGCGGCGGATGCTCGCGCCCGGCGCGACTACGGTGAGCCGCCGGCACAGATTTTCCAGTTGCCGCACGTTGCCCGGGAAGTCCAACTTCGCCAATGCCTGCAATGCGGGCGGCGTGAATTGCTTTTCCGGCAGTTTCAGGTCGGCCGCCGCAGTGGTGAGGAACTGCTTCGCGAGCAGCGGAATGTCGGACCGACGTTCGCGCAACGCCGGCAGGTGGATGCGCACCACGTCGAGCCGGTGCATGAGGTCGGCGCGAAACTCGCCACGCTCGACCTTGGCATCCAGATCCTGGTGCGTTGCCGCCAATACGCGCACGTCGCTCCTGATCAGTTCGCGTCCGCCCACGCGGTAGAACTCGCCGCCCGCCAGCACCCGCAGCAGGCGCGTCTGCAGGATAAGCGGCATGTCGCCGATTTCGTCCAGGAACAGTGTGCCGCCTTCGGCCTGCTCGAAGCGCCCGGCGATGCGCCGCTGTGCGCCGGTAAACGCGCCAGCCTCATGCCCGAACAATTCCGACTCCAGCAACTCCGCGGGAATCGCGGCGGTGTTGAGGGCGACGAACGGCCGCGCCCGGCGCTCGCTTTCCTCGTGCAGGGCCCGCGCCACCAGCTCCTTGCCGGTGCCGGTTTCGCCGGTGATCAACACGTTGAGATCGCTGGCCGCGACGCGACCGACCAGGCGAAATACCTCGCGCATCGGTGCGCTTTCGCCAAGCAGCGCCTGACGCGGCAGGCCGGCGCGTGTTTCGGCACGCGGACGCGCCGACTCGGTCAAGGCGCGCTGCACCGCGGCTTGCGCCTGGGTGATGTCGAAGGGCTTGGGCAAATAGTCCGTCGCGCCATCGCGATACGCCGCCGCGGTGGTCGCCACATCGGTGAAGGCGCTCATCACGATCACCGGCAGCCCCGGATGAGCGGCCTTCACTTCGCGCAGCAATGCCAGGCCGTCCGTGCCGGGCAAACGCACGTCGCAAATCAGGAGGTCCGGCGGTGCCTGCCGCATCGCCCGCTGCGCGGCTTCGGCATCGGCGAATTCTGTGACCGCGTGACTGGCATCGCGAAGCGCCGTCGCCAGCACGAAGCGCACCGCGCGGTCGTCGTCGACCACATGGATTGCACTCATTCCTGTTCTCCCGTGCGCGGGCGGCGCGGCAACAGCAGCACGAAGCAGGATCCGTTTCGGCGGGGTTGCAGGGTCAGATCACCGCCATGTTCGCGTGCAATTTCACGCGCCAGCGCCAGACCCAAACCGGTTCCATCCGGGCGACCCGAAACCATCGGCTCGAACAATGTCGTCGCGATGGCATCGGGCACGCCGTCTCCGTCATCCTCGACCTCGATGCGCAAGGCCGGCACCCGCTGCCCTCGTGCATCGCGCCAGCCCGCCTCGGCGCGGCTGCGCAACACGATCCGGTGCGCGTTCGCCTCGATCGCGTTGCGCACCAGGTTCAGGATCGCCTGCAACAGGCGGTCGGCATCGCCGTGCCATGCGGGCAGGCTGGGATCGTAGTCACGCACGACGGACATGTCGGTGCGCTCGGCTTCCAGCAGTTCGGCGGCGCGTTCCAGCATAGCGTGCACGTTGACTGCACGGGTGGCCATCACGTTGCGCGCGCCCAGCAGGCGCTCGGCCAGCTTTGCCAGCCGCGCCGCTTCGTCACGGATCAATCGGGCAAGCTCGCGCTGCCGAGCCTCGCTGGCGCGCTGCTCCAGCAACTGCGCGGCGCCGGAAATCGCTGCCAGCGGGTTGCGGATTTCGTGCGCAAAACCGCGCAACGATTCCGAGACCCGGTTCGTTCCCGTTACGGGCGCCGCGGGATGCACCTCGACCCAGACACCATGGTCGCTTGCGGTGAAACTGAAATCCAGCCGGGCCTCTCGCCCCGGCGTGGGGCACACGGCGACGTCGCGCAGGCCGAGCGCGCCGTTTTCGGCGAGCGCCCGAAGCGCCAAGGTGTGCAGGCGCTCGCCGCCCGGTTTCAGTGCCGCAAGGGTCTGCCCGAGCAGCCGGGACAAGCCGACCCCGGTCTCCTCGGCGAACGCGGGATTGGCATAAGCCACGCAACCTTCCGCATCCAGCCGTGCGATGCCGGTGGCGAGCTGGCCGATCGAGGTCGTGTCTGGCATGGTGCACGGCATTGCACCAATCTAGTGCGATTCGACGCCACCGGCAATCATTGGGCGACGCGGAAGGTAAGGTTGAAACGCCGCGCGCCGGTCAGCGGATGCGCGGCGGCCTTGACCGACTGCACGCCGTGGTAGCGCATCCGGGAAGTGCCGCCCCACACCACCACGTCGCCGTGCGCAAGTGGGATGCGGCGTTGCGGATCCTTGCGCTGGACCCCGCCGAACAAAAAGGTCGCCGGCAGCCCCAGCGACACCGACACGATCGGTGCGCGCCGGTCGCGCTCGTCGTGGTCCTGGTGCAACGTCAGGCGCGTGCCGATCTCGTAACGATTGACCAGGCACACATCCGGGGCGTAGTCGCTGAATCCGGCGGCGTGCGCCGCCTCGCGCGCGAGTTGCGCGAACGATGCCGGCATCGTCGGCCAGGACTTGCCGGTTTCGGGGTCGCGCTCGGCGTAGCGGTAGCCGCGCCGGTCACTGAACCAGCCGACCGTGCCGCAATTCGTCATCGCCACCGACATGATCTTCCCGCCGGGCGTGACCAGGTGCCGGAACGAAGATACCGCCGCGATCCGGTCGATTTCCGCGAGCAACGTCGTCGCCCGTCCCAGCGCAAACCCCCGCAGCACGCAAGCGCCCGGCGCGAGTTCCTCACGGACGCCCGCGGGCGGTATCTCGTCGAACAACGGCAGGGTGGGCATGGCGAGTGATCGTTCGCGCGGATGAAGTCCGAGGGCTGGTGCACCATGCGATTTCGATGGGCGCGGTATGACCGATATGGAGTCAAAAGACGCGTTGCCAATAACCGACGTCAATCCAGCGACCGAACTTGAACCCGATCTCGCGGAAATGCGCGACCTTGGTGAAACCGAGCTTTTCGTGCAACGCGCCGCTGGCGGGATTCGGCAGCGCGGCGCCGCCGATCACGCAGTGGACGTTCCGCGTGCGCAGGTTCTCGAGCAAACTTTCATACAAGGCGGAGCCGAGTCCGTGCCCGACGTGCGCGGGCGCAAGGTAGATCGAGCTCTCCACCGCGAAGCGGTAGCCGATACGCGTTTTCCACGGCGAGGCATACGCGTATCCGGCGACGTCGCCGCCGCACTCGAGCACCAGCCACGGCAATCTTTCGAGCACGGCCGCCATGCGCGACTGCATTTCAACTGCCGCGACCGGTTGTTCCTCGAACGTCACGATCGTGCCGGTGACGTAATGGTTGTAGATCGCGCAGATCGCGGGCGCGTCGGCGAGCGAAGCATTGCGAATCATGTCGACAGCGCTTGCAGCCATGCTTGCGGGGTTCCGGACCCCTCACCCCTGCCCCTCACGCGACGGGAGAGGGGGAGAAACTTCAGATGGAGTAGTACATCTGGTACTCGAGCGGATGCGTGGAGGCGCGGTACGCGGTGACCTCCTTCATCTTCAGCGCGATGTAGGCGTCGATGAAGTCGTCGCTCATCACGCCGCCGGCCTTCAGGAACTCGCGGTCGCGGTCCAGCGCCTCGAGTGCCGTGTCGAGCGACGAACATACCTGCGGGATGTTGCGCTCCTCCTCCGGGGGGAGGTCGTAGAGGTCCTTGTCCATCGGTGCGCCAGGGTCGATCTTGTTCAGGATGCCGTCGACACCAGCCATCATCAGCGCGGTGAACGTGAGATATCCCGAATTCATCGGGTCGGGGAACCGCACCTCGATGCGGCGACCTTTCGGGTTGCTGACGTACGGGATCCGGCACGACGCTGAGCGGTTGCGCGCGGAATACGCGAGCATCACCGGCGCCTCGAAGCCCGGTACCAGACGTTTGTAGGAATTGGTGGTGGCATTGGCGAACGCATTGATCGCGCGCGCGTGCTTGAAGATGCCGCCGATGTACCACAACGCCGTCTGCGACAACCCACCGTAGAGTTCACCGGCGAACAGGTTCTTGCCATCGCGGCTCAGCGACTGGTGCACGTGCATGCCCGAGCCGTTGTCACCGACGATGGGTTTCGCCATGAAGGTGACGGTTTTGCCGTTGGCGTGCGCGACATTGCGGATCACGTATTTCATGGTCTGCAGATCGTCGGCCTTGTGCAGCAGCGTGTTGAACCGGACGCCGATTTCGCACTGGCCGGCGTTGCCGACTTCGTGGTGGTGCACCTCGACGACCTGGCCCAGCGATTCCAGTACCGTGCACATTTCCGCGCGAAGGTCGGCGAGCGAATCCACCGGCGGTACCGGGAAATAGCCGCCCTTCACGACCGGGCGGTGGCCGTGGTTGCCTTCTTCGAACTTGTAGCGCGAGCTCCACGCGGCCTCTTCGGAACCGATCTCGTAGAACACGCGGCCCATGTCGTTTTGCCAGCGGACCGAATCGAAGACGAAAAACTCCGGCTCCGGGCCGAAGTACGCGGTATCGGCGACGCCCGAGGATTTCAGGTACGCCTCCGCCCGGCGGGCGATCGAGCGCGGGTCCCGCGAGTACGCCTGCATCGTGGACGGTTCCAGCACGTCGCACATGATGTTCAACTGCTTGTGAGCAGCGAACGGATCGACGAACGCCGTGGCGGGATCGGGCATCAGCACCATGTCCGATTCGTTGATGCCCTTCCAGCCGGCGATGGACGAGCCGTCGAACATCTTGCCGTCCTCGAGGATGTCGGCATCGATCGCGTGGCCGGGAAAGGTGACGTGATGCTCGACGCCGCGCATGTCGGCGAAGCGAAGGTCGACGAATTCGATGCCGTCGTTCTCGATGGTTTCCAGGATCTTGTCGGGGGTCATGGCGGGCTCGGGGTCGGGGCAGACGCGTGGCCGTTGCACGTCCGATGCCAATGGCAACGTGGCGGAATTTCAAAGGCTTCCATTGTACCCGCTCCTCGAAATGCACCGAACATGTTCAACCGTTGCACCAGAATGGTGAAACGGTCAAGGCCACGCTATGCGATGCCGGCGGCGTGCCGCTACGCGAGCTTCGTGCCCAGCGGCACGGGCTTGTCGGGTACGCAGAGGGCGACCTCTCCGTCGGCATCGTGGAACCCGGTGACGAGGCATTCCGACATCAGC
>JBOHYO010000075.1:0-2857 GCA_050737935.1 Rhodanobacteraceae bacterium | reverse complement strand
GCAGTGGGCTGGGACGAGATCCTGCAGGGCAAGGTGCCCCAATCCGCCGTCGTGATGTCCTGGCACGAACCAAAGGATGCGTTGCAGGCCATCGAGCAGGGACATGATGTCGTGATGGCCTCGTCGCCCACGCTGTACCTCGATCACTACCAGTCGGACCTGCAGGACGAGCCGCCGGGGCGGCCGGGCGTGGAATCGCTCAAGGACGTGTACGACTACGACCCGGTGCCGCAGGGTGCGACCGTGGCGCAGGCAAAGCACATTCTCGGCCTGCAGGCGAACCTGTGGACCGAGTACATGCCGACGTTTGCGCGGGTCGAGCATGCGGTGTTTCCGCGCGTCGCTGCGCTGGCGGAAGTCGCATGGTCGCCTGCGTCGACGCATGACTGGCGCGGATTCCTCGCCCGCATGCCGGTGGAACTTGCGCGTTATCGCGCGCTCGGGATCCAGTATGCGGATAGTGCGTTCGCGCCGGCATTCGCGCTGAGCGCGGGGCCAAAAGGCACGATTGAAGTTGCGCTGTCAAACCAGGCGGATTTCGGGACGATCCGTTACACGGCCGACGGCAGCGTGCCGACAGTGGCTTCATCGCGATACACAGCGCCGCTGTCGTTTCCGGCTGGCCAAACGACCACGTTGCGTGCGGCAACGTTTGCGTCCGATGGATTCGAATTGGCCGCACCGCGCGCGCAGGCCATAGATACGCCGGCGCTGCTGACCCGCAACAGCGATCAGCTCGATACCTGCAAGAACCAGCTCGTATTGCGCCTCGAGGACGACCGTCCGCTGCATGGCACGCGACCCGTATACAAGGTCGATATCGAGAACATGTGCTGGCGGTGGAAGGGCGCGCCGCTCGAGGGCGTGCGCAGTATTTCGCTCACGGTCGGCAACCTGCCGTGGAATTTCCAGTTGTGGACCGATAACGCGAAAGTGGTGGCGCGTCCGAAGGCGACACCGGCCGGCGAGTTCGAAATCCACGAGGATTCCTGCACGGGTCCGCTGCTGGCGACGGTGCCGCTGGCGAAAGCTACTCAGACGAAATTGCTGACGACGCTGACCGCCGACATTCCGGCGACCAGCGGCCATCATGATCTCTGCATCTTCGCCACCGGCGATCCGCGCAATGGCTTGTGGGCGATCGACAAGATCGAACTGAGGAAGTAGGGCGGACACGGTTGACGATGCCAGCCTCATAGCATGTAGGTTGGGCTGATCCCGGGTTCCACCCGGGAGAAGCCCAACGGTGCGGTCGCGTACCAACGTTGGGCTTCCTCCGGATAAAAATCCGGAGCCAGCCCAACCTACGGTCTAGCCCTCCCCTTCGAGGGGAGGCGGCCGTAGGCCGAGCGCGTAGCGCTGGTGGGGATGGGTTTGAGTCGTGCCGGAACTGAACCCATCCCCCTCCCAGCCTCCCGCTTGAAAGGGGAGGTGAAAAGCGCGCAGGTTGGGCTGAGTGCGTAGGTTGGGCTGATCCCGGGTTCCACCCGGGAGAAGCCCAACAATGCGGTCGCGTGCCAATCTACGATTCAAGCCTTCAACAATCCGACCTCGCGTCCAACCTTGGCGAACGCCGCGATCGCGCGGTCGAGGTGCTCGCGGGTGTGCGCCGCGCACATCTGCGTGCGGATGCGCGCCTGGCCCTGCGGCACCACTGGGAAGAAAAATCCGATCGCGTAAATGCCTTCTTCCAGCAGGCCCGTCGCCATCGCCTGCGCGAGCTTGGCGTCGTGGGTCATCACCGGCACGATCGGGTGGTTGCCGGGCTTGATCTCGAATCCGGCCTTCGACATCGCATCGCGGAAATAACGGGTGTTCTCGGCGAGCTTTTCGCGCAATTCGGCGGCCTCGTCCAGCATCTTCAACACTTCGATCGAAGCCGCGACCAGCGCCGGTGGCAGCGAGTTCGAAAACAGGTACGGCCGCGAGCGCTGCCGCAGCATGTCGATGATTTCGCGGCGACCGGTGGTGAAGCCGCCCACCGCGCCACCCAACGCCTTGCCCAGCGTGCCGGTGAAAATGTCGATCTTGTCCAGCACGCCGTGGACTTCGGCCGATCCCCGCCCGGTCTTGCCGATGAACCCGGTCGCGTGACATTCGTCGATATGCACCAGTGCGTTGTACTTCTTCGCAAGCTGGGTGATCTTGTCGAGCGGTGCCACCACGCCGTCCATCGAGAACACACCGTCGCTCGAAATGATCTTGGTACGCGCGCCTGCGGCGTCGGCGGCCCGCAACTGCTTTTCGAGGTCGGCGGCGTCGCCGTTGGCATAACGAAAGCGCTTGGCCTTGCACAGACGGATTCCGTCAATGATCGAGGCGTGGTTCAGCGCATCGGAAATGATCGCGTCGTCTTCGCCCAGCAGCGGCTCGAACAGCCCGCCATTGGCGTCGAAGCACGCGGCGTACAGGATCGAATCGTCGGTGCCGAAAAACTTCGCAATGTCGTGCTCGAGTTGCTTGTGCAGGTCCTGGGTGCCGCAAATGAAACGCACCGACGCCATGCCGAAGCCGTGCGTGTCCAGCGCCTTCTTCGCAGCCTCGATCAGACGCGGATGATCGGCCAATCCGAGGTAGTTGTTGGCGCAGAAGTTGAGCACGCGACGCCCGTCGGCCAGCGTGATCTCGGCCGACTGCGGCGAGACGATGATGCGCTCGTCCTTGTAGAGCCCCGAGTCGCGGATGGATTCGAGTTCTTCGCTGAGGCGTGCTTGCGCGGCGTAGGTCATTGTGGTGCCTCGAATGACAATGTTTTGTGCTCGTCATCCCGGCGAAGGCCGGGATCCATTTTGATCTGTCCTCATTTTCAGCAACGTCAAAATGGATTCCGGGTTCCATCGCCGACGAAGTCGGCAAT
>JBOHYO010000074.1:0-3429 GCA_050737935.1 Rhodanobacteraceae bacterium | reverse complement strand
AGGGGCTCTCCACGGTGGAACGTCGAGGCCGATCGGGAAACCCAATGAATCGCAAGCCCGCGCTGTCGTTCTGGCAGATCTGGAACATGTGTTTCGGGTTCCTCGGGATCCAGTTCGGATTCGCGTTGCAGAACGCCAACGTCAGCCGGATCTTCCAGACCCTGGGCGCGGGCGTCGATGCAATCCCCGCGCTGTGGATCGCGGCGCCGCTGACCGGGCTGATCGTCCAGCCGCTGATCGGCCACTGGTCGGACCGCACCTGGGGCCGGCTGGGGCGTCGGCGGCCGTACTTCCTCGTCGGCGCGGTGCTGGCGACGGTGGCGCTGTTGGTGATGCCGAACGCGCCATTGTTGTGGGTCGCGGCCGGGTTGTTGTGGATCATGGACGCCTCGTTCAACGTTGCGATGGAGCCGTTCCGCGCGTTCGTTGGCGACCAGTTGCCGACGCAGCAGCGCGCCCGCGGCTACGCGATGCAGAGTTTCTTCATCGGCATCGGTGCGGTGGTGGCATCGCTGTTGCCGTGGCTGTTGGCTCGGTTCGGCGTACCCAACACTGCGCCGGAAGGGGCGATCCCCGACACCGTGAAGTACGCGTTCTATGCCGGCGGCGCCGTGCTGCTGGGCTCGGTGCTGTGGACGGTATGCAGCACCCGCGAATATCCGCCCGACGCTTTGCTGGCATTCGCGGACGGCGAACACGCATTGCCTGCGGGCGACGTGTCGCGCGCCTGGCGGATCGGCGCCGTGCTGGGCGCGCTCGGCGTGCTGTTGCTGGCGCTGATCCTGCGCTTCTCGCTGGCGCGCGACCTGTACTTGCTGGCGGGCATGCTGATCGCCGCGGGGCTGCTGTTCGTGTGGCTGGCGCGCACCCGTAGTGGCGGTACGGTGCGCCAGGTGATGGGCGATTTGTACCGGATGCCCGAAGCGATGCGGCGCTTGGCGTGGGTGCAGTTCTTTTCGTGGTTCGCGCTGTTCGCGATGTGGATATACACCACACCGGCCGTGACCGCGGTGCAGTTCGGCGCCACCGATCCGCACTCCGCGGCGTACAACACCGGCGCCAACTGGGTCGGCGTGTTGTTCGCAGCCTACAACGGCTTCGCGGCGCTGGCCGCGATCGTGATCCCGTGGATGGCCCGCGCATGGGGACTGCGCGTCAGCCATCTGGTCAACGTCACGCTGGGCGGCGCCGGGCTGATCTCGTTTGCGCTGATCCGCGATCCGCACTGGCTGCTGCTGTCGATGCTCGGCGTCGGTTTCGCATGGGCGTCGATTCTGTCGCTGCCCTATGCGTTGTTGTCAGACAACCTGCCGGCGGCCAAGATGGGCGTGTACATGGGCATCTTCAACTTCTTCATCGTGATTCCGCAACTGCTGGCAGCGAGCGTGCTGGGCGTGCTGCTGAAATGGTTCTTCCACGACCAGCCGTTGTATGCGCTGGTGCTGGGCGGCGTCAGCCTGATCGTGGCGGGGCTGTGCACGCTGCGGGTGCGCGAGCCGGACAAAGCGGCATCCACGCCTGGCGGGGCGGCGGCATCGCCTGGTTGACGCGATCAGGAGCGGTTCACCGGCCCCGCTTCGGCTGCGGGGTGGTGGGCAGTACAGGGATCGAACCTGTGACCCCTACCATGTCAAGGTAGTGCTCTACCGCTGAGCTAACTGCCCACGTTTCAATCAATGACGTTGTCGCGCCAAGCGCGACGATCACGCCCCTCGCCTGCTTGCGTGAGACGGCAAGGGTGCGAGCAGCGTGCCCCGCGTGCGGGACACGCGGGCCGGGCAGTTTAGCCGGAACCAGGCGACGGCTCAAATCAGGAGCCGCCAAGTTGACGCGGCTCTGGGCCTGCACTAACTTTGCAGGCGATTGATGCCTCTCGGGGTGGCCTGCGGAAGCGCCGGCCGAGCGTGCGACATGGAAACTACGATTTTCTGATCCTATCGCTGCGCGGCTCCGCAAGGACGCCTCGCGCGTCCTTTTTTATGCTCGTCGTTCCGGCGACGGACAGAATCCATTGAGCTTTCCCGCGTCTTGAAGATCAAAATGGATCCCGGCTTTCGCCGGGATGACGAATTCGGGGAAGGTTTTTGATTTCCGATTCTCCGTTCCCGATAGCCGGCTTTTCCCATGATCACGATCACGCTTCCCGACAACAGCACCAGGCCCTTTGACGCGCCGCCGACCGTGCGGGAGGTCGCCGTGTCGATCGGCGCCGGGCTTGCCAAAGCCGCGCTGGCCGGAAAGGTCGACGGCCAGCTGGTGGATCTTTCGCGCACAGTGGACCACGACGCGCGGGTCGAAATCGTCACGGAGAAATCGCCCGAGGCGCTGGAGGTCATCCGTCACTCGACCGCGCATTTACTGGCGCAGGCGGTGCAGCGGTTGTATCCAGGGACCCAAGTCACGATCGGCCCAGTCATCGAGGACGGCTTCTTTTACGACTTCGCGCCCAAGGGCGAGCCGTTCAAGCCCGAGGACCTGCCCGCAATCGAGGTCGAGATGCAGAAGATCGCCAAGGAATCGCTGCCGCTGTCGCGCAGCGTGAAGTCGCGCGATGACGCGGTGAACTTCTTTCGTGGCATCGGTGAGGCCTACAAGGCCGAGATCATCGAATCGATTCCCGCCAACGAGGAACTGTCGTTGTACTCGCAGGGCGAGTTCACCGACCTGTGCCGCGGCCCGCACGTGCCGGATACCGGACGGCTGAAGGCATTCAAGCTGATGAAGACCGCCGGCGCCTACTGGCGCGGCAATTCCGACAACGCGATGTTGAGTCGCATCTACGGCACGGCATGGCTCAACGACAAGGATCTCAAGGCGTATCTCACGCGCGTCGAGGAAGCCGAAAAACGCGACCACCGCAAGCTCGGCAAGCAGCTCGACCTGTTCCACATGCAGGAAGAAGCGCCCGGCATGGCGTTCTGGCATCCCAAGGGCTGGACGCTGTGGCAGCAGGTCGAGCAGTACATGCGCAAGGTTTATCGCGATTCCAGTTACGACGAAGTGCGTTGTCCGTCGATCCTCGATGTGTCGCTGTGGAAGAAATCGGGCCACTGGGACAACTACAAGGACAACATGTTCTTCACCGAGTCGGAGAAGCGCACCTACGCGGTGAAACCGATGAATTGCCCCGGCCACGTTCAGATTTTCAAGCAGGGCCTGCACAGCTATCGCGACCTGCCTATCCGCATCGGCGAATTCGGCGGCTGCACGCGCAACGAACCTTCTGGCGCGCTGCACGGCCTGCTGCGCGTGCGCAACTTCACCCAGGACGACGGCCACATCTTCTGGACCGAAGACCAGATCGAATCCGAAGTGGTGGCATTCCACCGCCAGGCGCTGAAGGTGTATGAGGATTTCGGCGTCAAGGACGTGGAACTGATGCTGGCCCTGCGCCCCGATGCCCGCATCGGCGACGACGCGATCTGGGAC
>JBOHYO010000073.1:0-8702 GCA_050737935.1 Rhodanobacteraceae bacterium | reverse complement strand
CACGGACTCCGCCACGTACGACATGATGGGCCGCTACTACTGGGCGAGGGCAACGCTGAAGTTCTGAGCGTTTGTGTCGGCCGCACTGGGGCACGACAAGGGCGCCGCGCAAGCGGCGCCCTTTTTGCGCGCGCTAGAGTGGAACGGTTCCCACAGGATTGATTTTGCATGACTGCCTCGGCCACCACGATCGTCGAATCCATGGCCACCGCATGGAATGCGGGTGATGTGAAACGCGTGCTCGCGCTGGCGGCACGGGTTTCCGGTGCCGAGGCGGAAAGCGCGGCGTTCCTCGCCTTGCTCGGGGTGGCCCGACAGCAGACCGGTGATTACGCACGGGCTGCGGAGACATTCGAACGCCTGACACGCGTCCAGCCGGATGTTCCCGCGTGGTGGAACAACCTGGGCGTGGCTTGCCGGCATGCAGGCGACTTCGCGGCATCGGAACGCGCGCTGCTGAAAGCCAAATCGCTGGCGCCCGGCGATGGCGAAGTGCACTACAACCTCGGCCTGCTTTACATCCAGCAGCAGCACTGGTCACAGGCCCGCGACGTATTGCTGGATGCGGTGCAACTCGCGCCGCGGTTCGTCGAAGCGCGACTGGAGGCGGCCCACGCCTGCCACGTCTGCGGCAACATCGAAGGTGAAGAGGCGATGCTGGAGGGGGCCGGCGACTGGCCGCCGCAGCCGGCGGAGCAGGCGTTGGTCCTGGCCTCGATATTATCCGTGCTGGGACGCCTGGAAGTCGCGCTGAAAGTTCTTGCGCAGGCGCACGTGCCCGACGGGCCGGCGGCCGAATCCATGCGGTTGCGAATCACCGCGCAACGCGTGGCGTTGCACGAGCGCAACAACCAACTCGAACACGCGCGCCGCGAGTTGGAACTGCTGCCGCTGGACGCCCTCGGTACGCTGGACGCCGGCGCCATCGACGCACGCATCGACGTCTGGCGCGCTCACGCGGTGATGGCGATGCGCGAGCGCCGGCATGACGATGCAGCCGCGCTCTATCGGCGCGTGTTGGGCGTCGCCAAGGATACGGAGGTCGTGTCGAGTGCCGCGTTCGGCCTGGCTTCGGCGTGTGACAGGCAGGGGCGGTATCGCGAGGCGTGGAAGGCGCTCGAAGTTGCCCACGCGATGCAAATGCAGATCGCGCGACAGACGGCACCGGAGTTGGTGGGAGCGGACGGTCAGCCCTTGCCGATGGTGACCCGAACAGTGGACGCGAATGCTTACGCGAGCTGGAAGTCGTTGGCCGGACCTCCCGCATCGAAGAGTCCGGTGTTCGTGATCGGTTTCCCGCGTTCTGGAACGACCCTTCTGGAACAGATGCTCGACGCGCATCCGGATTTTCGTTCGATGGACGAGCGTGGTTACGTTTACCAACTGATCGAACGCATGGAACATGCGGGGCAGCGTTATCCGGCCGACCTCACCGAGCTGACGCAGTCCGATGCGGATCAATTGCGTGCGGTCTACTGGCGACTGGTCGAACACACGTTGCCGGACCTCGGGCGTCGACGTTTGGTCGACAAGAATCCGCTCAACATGCTGTGCCTGCCGATGATCCTGCGTTTGTTCCCGGACGCACGCATCGTCCTGTGCGTTCGCCATCCGTGTGACGTGCTGTTGAGTTGCAGCATGCAGGCGTTCCGCTCGCCGGCGTTCAGGTCGATGTGCTCGTCGCTGCCGCGGCTTGCACGTGGTTACACGGAGGCGTTCGAACAATGCTGCCGGCATATCGAAATCTTCAAGCCGCGTGTATTGGAGTGGCGTTACGAATCCGTTGTCGATGATTTCGAGGGCGCGGTCACGCGGCTCGGGCAGTTCCTGGAAGTCGCGGACGCATCGCCGTTCGCGGGCTACGCCGCGCACGCACGTGACAAGCAATTCATCGCGACGCCCAGTTATGCGCAGGTCGTCCAGCCGGTAACCAGTGCTGCGGTGGGACGCTGGATGAATTACCGGGAACCGTTCGAGCCGGTGCTGCCGGTGCTGTACCCGTGGCTGGAGCGTTTTGGGTATGACACATGATGGATCGTTGCACACGGGTGGCAACCGTGGTTTCCCTCTCCCTCCGGGAGAGGGTGCCCCGACAGGGGCGGGTGAGGGTTCGGTCTTGCGCGCGGTGTCGACGTCGAACTAACCATGCACCTGTATGCCGGACCCTCATCCGGCGCTTCGCGCCACCTTCTCCCGGAGGGAGAAGGACAAGGCGGGCTGGCCATCAGAGATCGTCTCGAGGGCCCTATTTCCGCTTCGCTCGCGGGTGCGCAGCGTCGTACACCTTGGCGAGGTGCTGGAAATCGAGATGGGTGTAAATCTGGGTCGTACCGATGTCGGCGTGGCCCAGGAGTTCCTGCACGGCCCGCAGGTTGCCCGAAGATTCCAGCAGGTGCGAGGCACAGGAATGCCGCAGCAGGTGCGGATAGACGCGTTTCCACACGCCCTGCGATCGTGCGCGGCGCTTGAGCGCGGCGCGCACCGCGCCGGGGGTCAACGCATGGCCACCACGGCCGCGCAGCAGCGGCTCGTCGGCGCTGGCCACCTGCGCATTGCGCAACGCGGCCAGCGCGGCCAATGCCATCCGGCCGACTGGCACGATCCGCGTCTTGTTGCCTTTGCCGGTCACCCGCAGCAGGCCTTGTTCGGTATCGAGGTCGTGCCAGCGCACCCCGCACAGTTCCGACACCCGCAGCCCGCTCGAATACAGCAGCTCCAGCATCGCGTGGTCGCGCAGCGCCAGGGGATCGCCGGCCGTTACCCCGACCAGCGCCGCGGCCTCGTCCACGTCCAGCACCTCCGGCAACTTGCGGCGTACCTTGGGTGAGCGCACACCGGCGGCAGGATTGTTCTGGATTTTTCCGTCGCGGGCGAGAAACCGGAAGAAACTGCGGAACGCCGACAACATCGCGCGCAGCGACGGCGGTTCGAGGCCGCGCCTGTGCTCGGCCGCGATGAAGGTCTGCAGCTGCTCGCCGCGAAGTTCGTTCCAGTCCCGAATTGCGAGGCCGTCGGCGAAGCGGGTCAGCGCATCCAGCGCGTGCGTGTAGTTGCGCAAGGTGCCTGGCGAATAGCGGCGCTCGACTTTCAGGTATTCGAGAAACCCCGCGGCATCGGAGGTGAGCCCTGCGGGCATCTCAATCGGCCGGGAACCGCGAAATCGCGGCGTCCAGCGCCTGCGCGATCAGTTTCAGGAAAATCGTGCCAATGCCGGGATGGAATCGATTGGGATCGTCGCTGCCGATCGCGAGCATGCCTTGCCCGCCGATCTTGAGCAGCGCGGCCGAGTGCACCCTGGTTGCCTCGCCGCCGAACAGGCGGTCGAGCTTCTCCTGCGCCAGGCGCCCGCAGGCCGGTTCGCCGCGCGCAAGGAAATCGCTGAATTCCGGCCATGCCCCGGCGCCCTCCGGCACCGCGACCAGCCAGTCGGCGCGCGGCAGGTCGGCGTTCCCGCGGAACAGCACCAGGCGAACGAGATCGGTGTGGAAATCCTCGTGGAGCGCGGCGGCGAAACTCTTGCAGGTGTCGACGAGGTTGTCGTCGCGCAACAGCCCCACCGTGAGCGTGTGCACGCGCACCATCAACTGCTCGTTGTCCCCCGCGATCTCGATGAGTTCGGCCAGGCGCTGGTTGAGTTCGCGATTGCGCGCGCGAAGTGTCTCGAGCTGGTACGCCGCGAGCGATGCCGCCGGGCCGTGTTCGCGCGGCATCACCAGTTCTGCCGCGATGTCCGGGAAGTGCTCCAGGAAGCGCGGGTGCTGGCGCAGATATTCGGCGACTTCCATCGCCTCGAGACTTTGCTTCAGGGTCAATTCCGCCATGCGTTGCCAGCCTGTCAGGGGTCGCCGCAAAGTGTGGGTGTTCGGCCGCCCGAACGCAATCCGCCACGCAAGCTTCTGACACGGATGAACGCGGATAAAGGCAAATTCAGAATCTACTTCATCCGCATTTCCGTGTAATCCGCGTAAATCCGCGTCAAAAGCCGTCCCGTGATCACCCGGAAATCATCCGAGCCATTCGCCGTCGAACACGAATGCCGCTGGGCCGGTCATCCACAATGCGTGACCCGGGCCCCGCCAGGCGATCTCCAGGGCGCCGCCCGGCAGTTCGACGAACACCCGCTTGCCGACGCGGCCACGACGGTGCAGCACGGCCACGGCCGCGCATGCGCCGCTTCCACAGGCGAGTGTCCAGCCGGCGCCGCGTTCGTGCACGCGCAGGCGGATGGTTTGCGCATCGACAATCTGCACGAAGCCGGCGTTGGCGCCCTCGGGAAACCGGACGTGCGACGTGATCCCCGGTCCCCATCGGTCGATGCGCTGACCCGCGACATCGTCGACTTCCATCACGGCATGCGGATTGCCCATCGACACCGCGGCGATTTCGACGCGCTCGCCGTCGATATCCAATGGGTAGGTGTCCGCGATTGCGGGCACTTCGAACGGAATGCTTGCGGGGTCGAATACCGGCTCGCCCATATCGACTGCAACCGTCGCCGGGTCGGTCAGCCGCATCCCCACGGCGCCCGCAGGGCTTTCCAGCCTCGCCTCCTTGCCGATCGCCAATGCCCCGTCGCGGTGCAGCCAGGCACCGATGCAGCGCGCACCGTTGCCGCATTGCTCGGCGGATGAACCATCGGCATTGCGGATCGAATAGGCGGCGACGCAGGTCTGATCCCGCGGACGTTCGATCACCAGCAACTGGTCGAAGCCGATGCCCCTGTGTCGATCGGACATCGCCCGGATGTGCGCGGCGTCGAGCTGTGGCAGGTTCGCACGCGCGTCCAGCACCACGAAGTCATTGCCGAGTCCGTGCATCTTGCTGAAACACAGGCCCATGGCGGCTCCGGCTCAGCCGCTGCGGGCAGGGGAGGGGAAAGTCACGCCGGCCGGTGCGGGCGTGGAGAGCACAGATGGGGCCGTGGACGTCGCGGGTGCCGCAACCGCCGGTGCGGGCGGGGGCGTGGACGCAGCAGGCTGCGGTGCTACCGGTTTGGTTGGCGGCAGGAACAACGGGCCCTTCTGCCCGCAGCCCGCGAGCAGCCCGGCGCCGAGCAGCAGCAGGGATGCGGAAATCACATGACGGCGCATGCGCGGGACCCGATCCAGGACATTCGGCGAGTATATGGGTGCGCGTCGATCGCGGGCTTGGACGGCCAGATCCAGCGCTTCCGGATCCTCGGCGACGCCCGTAGTCGCGCGCCAGCACGTTGCGTGTCGAGCTTGCCGTGTCGAGCTTGGTTTCCGCAGGATTGGCGCGGCCGGGCGCATGCCGGAGGCACGTGATCCGGCACCACGGGTGTCATTGGTCTTCGAGGCCCCTGGTGTATCGCCAGGCGTCGGCGCCGTCCTCGTAAAATCCCTGGAGGCGGCCCGAGCGACGGTAGCCCCGCTGCTCGTACAGCCCGATGGCCGCGCGGTTGTCGGTGCGAACCTCGAGGTCCAGCACGTTGCAGCCGTGCCGGAGCGCCTCGGCTTCGGCGGCCGCCAGCAGCGCCTTGGCCACGCCGCGGCCCCGTGCGGCTGCCGCTACCGCCAGCGAATACAGCCGCGCCCGTCGCGAGTTGCGGCGTCGGAACAAGACCGCGGCGCCGTCGAGCCGGCCGCCCGGCCCGGCCACCAGCACGGATGCGGTGTCGCTCCCGATGTGCCGTCGCCATTGGGCGCGGCTGATGCGATCGGACACAAAGGTTGCGCATTCGAGCGCCACCAGTGCTTCGAGGTCACCGGCTGTGGCCTTGTGAACCGGGATCGGGTTTCGGGTCATCGCTGCCATCTTGCGTTTGCCGAGCAGGATACCGACACTGCGCGAATATTCGAATGCGGTTCGCCGGAAAATGGCGGGCTCGGGCAGCGTATCGGGAAGGGTGCAATGAGTCGGCTTGTCATCGTTGTTGAAAAAGCCTCGGACTGGGGTTCCTATTACCCGTCCGACAACGTCCTCACCGCGATGCAGTACCTGCGTGAGCCGGTCGGCGGGGATGAGCGCACCCACGTGATCAACCTCTGCCGCAGCTACAAGTACCTCGGCATCGGACATTACGTTTCGCTGCTCGGCGAGGCACGCGGCCATCGGGTGATCCCGTCGGTGCGCACCATCAGCGATCTGCGCAAGCGCGCGCTCTACAACCTGGACGTCGAGGATCTCAACCAGAAACTCGCGCACTTCCTGCCTGCCGGGGGACAGGACACGACCGATCTCGGCATTCTCGTGTATTTCGGCGTCACCTCGTATCCGGCGCTGCAGGATCTCGCGCGGCAGGTTTTCGAGACGTTCCCATGCCCGCTGCTCCGGATTGAATTCGAGCGCGACCGGGTATGGCAGATCAGTGCGATCAAGCCGGTCGGACTGCATACGCTGGACGACGTCCAGGAAGACGCCTTCGCGCAGGCGCTCGATGCGTTCTCGAAACGCCTGTGGCGCAAGCCGCGCACCCGCAAGCAATACCGCTATGACCTCGCGATGCTGGTCGACCCGAAGGAGACGATGCCGCCCTCCAACGCGCGCGCCCTGAAACACTTCGTCGCGGCCGGACGCGAACTCGGGATCGACGTCGACACCATCACCAAGCAGGACTACCCGCGGCTGGCCGAATACGATGGCCTGTTCATCCGCGAAACCACCGCCCCCGACAACCACACCTATCGCTTCGCGCACAAGGCCGAGCGCGAGGGTCTGGTCGTGATCGACGACCCGACCTCGATCCTGCGCTGCACCAACAAGATCTACCTGAACGACCTGCTGCGCTCGAAGAAGCTCGCGGTGCCGCGCTCCGAGGTTCTGTACCGGGAGGACCCGAAACAGTTGCGGGAGCTGCCGGCGCGGCTGGGCTTCCCGCTGGTGCTGAAGATCCCGGACGGCTCGTTTTCGCGCGGGGTGGTCAAGGTGGAGGACGAGAAGCACCTCACCGAGGCCGCCCAGCACCTGTTCCAGAGTACCGCTCTCCTGATTGCGCAGGAGTTCCTGTACACGGAATTCGACTGGCGGATCGGCGTGCTGAACCGCAAGCCGCTGTACGCCTGCAAGTACTTCATGTCGCGCGGGCATTGGCAGATCTACAACCACAGCGCGCGCGGCAGCGCGCGCTCGGGCGGATTCGAGACCCTCAAGCTGGAAGACGTGCCGCCCGACGTGGTGCGGCTCGCCGTGCGCGGCACCGCGCCGATCGGCGCCGGCCTCTACGGCGTCGACATCAAGCAGACCCGTGAGAACGCAGTGCTGATCGAGGTGAACGACAATCCCTCGATCGATGCCGGCGTCGAGGACGACGAACTTGGCGAGAACCTCTACCGCAGCATCATGGCCGAGTTGCTGCGACGGATGGAGGCCAAGCGAATCGGGGTTGCGGCCCAGGCCTCGGCGCGCGCCGCATCACCGTGATTACGACAGCCGCGGGCGCAGGCGGTGCGCCAGCAGGACGAGCAATGGTGCGGCCAGCGCCCAGAACGTGAACGACCAGCCGAGGTGGGCTTCGCGCAGCGGCAACGGCGTGAGTCCCAGCAACACGATTCCGCAGGCGAACCAGGTGCCGGCGCCGAGGGTGATCGGGTCGGGCTGCGCGCGTCGCAGGGTCCGCGCGCCGGTCAGCCGGGCGGGCACCGTAGCGGTTGCGGTCCCATGGCGGAACGGTTGCCTGTGACTGCGGCGAGTGCCGGCGCTACGGCGCGCACGGGTGACGGTCTGGGTTCTGCGGCGCATGGGCGGCTCCGGTGACGGTTGCCGGCAGCTTGCGGCGGGTCCGTCTCACGGCCTGCGATTGTCGCTACCTTGTGTCCGCGGCATTGGCGGGCGTCCCGGAACGACGAGATGTTGTTACGCTTCCCCGGTCCCCGGTCCCGAGTCCCTGCCCATGTCGATCCCGCGCTACGCCGTATTCGGTCACCCGATCGCCCACTCGCTGTCGCCGCGGCTGCATGCGCTGTTCGCGGCGCAGACCGGCATCGATCTCGAATACCTCGCGATCGATACGGCGTCCGGAGAATTCGAGGATTCAATGCGAGCTTTCTTCGCGCACGGCGGACACGGCGCCAACGTAACCCTGCCGCACAAGTCCGCCGCATTCGGGTTTGGTGACATCCCGACCGCAGTGGCCGAACGGATCGGTGTGGCCAACGTGCTGACGCGCCTGCCGGACGGGCGAATCGAGGCGGACAGCAACGATGGCGCCGGGATGCTGGTCGACCTGCACGCGCACGGTGGCGTGGATCCGCGCGGCTGCAACGTGCTGTTGCTGGGCGCGGGGGGCGCCGCGCAGGCAGCCGCGGTTGCGCTGGTGGATGCGGAAATCCGCGCGCTGGTCATCGCCAACCGCACCTTCGAGCACGCCGAGGCGCTCGCGGCTGCGCTCGCCCAGCCGGAGCGGGTGCGCGCCCTGCGCTGGGCCGATCTTGGCGCCACGGCACCGTTCGACCTGATCGTGAACGCCACGTCCGTGGGCGTGCGGCACGATTCGCCGCCACCGTTGCCGCGCACGTTGGCGAGCGCGGAAACCGTGGCCTATGACCTCAGCTACGGTCCGGCCGCGCGATGGTTTCTCGATTGGGCGCATGCTGCCGGGTGTGCGCGTGCATGCGATGGTCTCGGAATGCTGGTCGAAACCGCAGCGGCCTCGTTCGAGTGCTGGCACGGCGTGCGGCCGGATGTCGAGGCCGCATTGGGCGTGTTGCGCGGCACGCTGCTGTAGGAGCGGGCCATGCCCGCGA